>USMH01000037.1 GCA_900555745.1 uncultured Collinsella sp. | reverse complement strand
TGCGGAACGACTTGCTGCGCAACGCGCGGTTAAACAGCACGTTGCCCCAGTAGTTACTCGCGCCGCGCTCCCAGCTCGCGTAGTCCGAAAACCCGGTAAGAGAAAGCTCCAGCTTACGCAGCATGCCGTCGTTATCCCAATCTAAAAAGTACCAAGTATTTGAGTTGAGAGGGCTGTACAGATAGCAGTTACGGTTCTGCGTATCGCAGTTGCCCGTCAGGATCTGAAACGCCAGCCAATAGACCAGATTCTCGGTATCAAAGTAGGTATCAAGCACATCATCGATCTTTTGTGATTCGTCGTTGAGCTCATCGAGCATCTCGATGAGCTTGGTGTGGTCCGAATCGCCCTTAATCTCGAGCATGCCCTCAAATTTAGCCTGGTTGTAGTCGGGATCGTCGGCGAGCTTAATGGTGTCCTCGTAGCGATGGAAATCAAAGCTGTTCACCTTATACAGATGCCCGTTCTTATCCAAGCCGTGCGCCTTAAGCGCCGTCTTGTTGAGCTGCTCCACCTGCGTAAACAGGCCGTAGTCCTCAAAGGTGTCGTTGGACTTTTCGGTCTGGTCGCACACCCACAGATGCACAAACTGTGTGCGCAGGCCCATCATCTGGGGAATCCCACGGATAAGGTCGTAGGCCATCTTGTTGCGAAAACGCATACCCTCGCCCATGTGCTTGTTGAGCGCAATCGCGCGCTGTTGGCGCCAGGTACCCTTGCCCTTTTTGAGCTCCACCTTGTAATTCTTTTGCGAGTTCATGCTCGATGTCTGACCTCGCACCTGCACGGTGGCATTGGGCGCTTCCTCGCCATAGCCAACCTCGCCGGCCACCGGGCCGTCTTCGTCGCCCGGCTGCAGCAGGCCCATAACCTGATAGCGCGTCACGCCCATGTCGGCATAGTCATACACCGAGTACGTGTTGATCTCGGCCCAGCTGTGGTCGGTGTTCTCGGAGCTGTTGCCGCGTGAGACCGTCAGGTACATGGTCACAATACCCGAGTCATCGTAGACCTCGTAGAGCTCGTCCTTGTCGCGCAGGTGCTTGGACTGGTCGGAGGCCTCGGTCTTTTTAATCTTGTCCTGCTTTTTGACCTTTTTGGTCGAGGAGTCTTCCTGCACCGAGCAGCCCGAAAGCAACAGCGCACCGGCAGCCGCCTCAAACAGGCGACGGCGAGACATCATCCTATCGGTCATCAGAACCTCCCCAATGCTTGCGATACACGTGAACTACTGCGCGCTCAAACGCGCCATATGGCTCACCCTTATGGCGACCTTCCTCATAGCGCTGCTCGGCACGGTCGAGCAAGCGGCCCAGCTGTGTAAAGCGACCCGTTTTGTCGGTCGCCACAATGGGCTGCTGGCTCAGGATACGATACGGCAAGTTGGCGGTATAGGTATCGAGCCGCAGAAGCGCCACGATAAAAAACACCGCTGCACCCAACAAAAAGCCAAAGCCGTAAAACTGCTGCGGCAAAAGCAACGACACGGCAGTCGCCAGCCCGGCCACACCGGCAAACAGCCCCGATGCCATCACGGCCCCCTTGTAGTCGGTAAAGTACAGCAAGATGAGCATCACCGTATTGCCCACGGCATACAGGCCATAGCCCACGCACAGCGTGCGAAAATACCCGTGCATAAGGTTGTTAAAGCCCAACGGTAAGGCCGACAGCACCGTGGTCTCGAGCGAGATGACCGCCGCGGTCACAAACAACTGTTTGAGCGCGCAAAAGCGCAGTTCGCTGTTGAGCGTGGAGAGCATCTCCTCCTCGGCCACCACAATATCGCCTACCACGCCGCCGTCATTGAACAGGCTGTAGTAGTCGCGGTAGCGCGGATAGAAGTTGACCTCGACCGAGACCACAAAGTTGACGGTCGTGACCAGGATCGTCAAAAACGCAATGAGCGCCGGCACATCGTAGTAGGGCGCACCATAAAACAAGCCCTTGACCTGCACGCCAATAGGACCGGCCCAAATAATCACCAGGTGCGCAAAGAGCCCCAGATTGGTTAACAGGCCCGTGAGCGCCAGCGGCATAAACTGATCGAGCCACTGCAAAAAGGGCCAGGGGCTGCGGTCGCTCTGAGGAAAATACCGGTACAGCAGTACCAAGTCCCAGGCGAGCATGACGCCGTAGCCCAGAGCAATTGACGCCAACAGGCCCTCGACCGGCGGCAGTCCCAGCGCCAGCGCGGCCAGGGCGCACAGGCACGCCACGCCAATGGCAGCCGCAAAGCTGCACAGGATGCCGCGGTAATCCTTGATGGCCGTGAGGTAGCTCATGCCGTTCCAGTTGACGATCATAATGTTGAACAGCCACAGGCACAGCAGCCCCTGCAGCAGCGTGGCGCCCGAGAACAGCAAAAAGACGCCGTAGAGCACCGTGCCCGCAACGAGCATGACAGCATTGGAGCCCCAAAACGAAGGCAGAATCTCGTCCTCGCGCTCGGCAAACAACATATCAGCCAAAAAGCGCGTGACCGGCATGGAGAAAAAGCTCGTGAGCAAAAGCGAGGCCAGCAGTGTGTAGGTCACCATGCACACCAGCAGATCCTGGTTGGCACGGCCCACACCCCACAGACCGCACAGCACCAAGATACCCACCTGGAGCAGCACGCCCAACAGCATGGGACCCGTGCACACAATGCCGGCGTAGCCGTAAGCACGCATCGTGGCAAACAGGCCTTTGCGCCTAAACAGGGGCTTGAGCTCAAAACCAATTCCGGCCATCGGCTACTCCCCCTCTCTGGGCAGGTCAAACGCACGCGCCGTCTCGTCGTACAGCGCGCGATAGTTGGCGAGCATCTGCTCGTGCAAAAAGTACGTGGCAACGCGACGCTGCCCGCGCTCCCCCATCTCAATGCGACGGGCGCGGCTCACGCACATGCGCTCCATGGCATCGGCCAAGCCCTTGCGATACATGGGCGGCGTCACAAAACCCGCCACGCCAAAGTCGTCGCCCGGGGCGCCTTCGAGCAACTCGCGACAGCAGCCCACCTCGGTCGTCACGCAGGGACGGCGCGCTGCAAGCGACTCCAGCACGCAGAGCGGCTGGCCCTCGGAGATGCTCGTCAAAATGGTAAAGTCGAGCTTTTCCATGTACTCGACCACGTTCACGCGACCGGTAAAGATCAGGTCGCGCACGCCCAGGGTATCGACCAGCGCGTGGCACTCGGCGCCGTACTCCTCGTCGTCCACGCCACCCATGATGTGCAGGCGCACCTTGGGCAGTCGCTCGTGCACCTCAAAGAAGGCATAGATCATGGTCTTGACGTCCTTGATGGGCGCCAGGCGCACCACCGCGCCAATGTCCACCCAGCCGTCATCGGGCTTTAAGGGAATGTCCTTAAAGCGGTCGAACTGGATGCCGTTGGGGATGACCAGGCATTTGTCCGCATCGCAGCCCATATCGATCTGCGTCTTGCGGGCGTTATGGAACAAACTGGTCACGCGGAAGGCACGGCGGTAGATCTCCTCCGAAAGCAGGTAGAAAAAGCGAATCCAGTGGTCCTTAAACGACGGCACCACCCAGTCGGCGCGAATGATCTCTTCCTCACGCTCGCGGGTGTAGATGCCGTGCTCGGTCAGCAGTACCGGCGCATGGGAAACGCTCGAGCCCAGGCAGGCGAGCAGACCACCGTAGCCGGTCGAGATAGCGTGGTACACATCGGCCACCGGCACCTCGCTGCCCAGCAGGTAGAGCACTGGCAGCAGCATAGAGCGCATGGTGTGGAATGCGTCGGCAAAGGGCGTGTAGGGGTACTCGGTCAGACACACGTCGCGGAAGATGTCCATAAACGTTCGGCTCTGTAAAAACGAGAGCGGATGCACACGACGACGCTGGAAGATATCGAACAGAACATCCCAATCCGGATCGGAGAGCGACACCAGGCGGCGTAGCGCCTCGCGCTCGCGGTCGTTAAAACTGGCTTCGTGCTGCTCGCCCGAAAGCCGCAGGGCGTCGTCCAGGAACACCTCGTGCACCTCAACCACGTTGCCGGGCAGCTCGTAGACAAACTTGCCGCGGTCGGCAGCATGCGCGCCAATCACCCACAACACAAACTCGTGCTCTGGCATGGCCGTAATGTAGCCGTGCATCCAGGTGGATACGCCGCCGTGTACATAGGGGTAGCAACCCTCGAGTACCAAGCAGATTCTCATTTATCGCCACCCTCCTTGCGCTCGATCGTCACGGTCTTATCATTTGCCTTGAGCAGATACAGATTGCCCGTAAGGTGCGTCAATTCGCTACCCGTGACTGCACCCGGCTCGCCGTTGTTGGCGCGGAACATGAGCCACGCCTCGTCGTGGAAATTGCCCAGGCTGAGCGTCCAGGCATCCGCGCTGGTATCCAAGCTCACCGTCACGGACGAAAAGCGCTGGATGGCGCCCGAGCATTCCGAGCCGGTCTGGCGACGTAGGTCGGGCGCAGACTTGGTAAGCCAGTCCAGGTAGTCGGTCAGGCCGCCCCTGTAGACCTCCCAGCCCTCCGTAGCGCCGCGATCGGGGTCCAAAAGGTCGTCCGGGTGCATAAAGTGCGTGCTCACGTAGTGCATGTTGAGCTCGGACACGGCTGCCAGGCGCATATAGGAATCGTCGACCATGCCGCCCGAAACAATACGTGGCTGCTCCACAATGCCATCGCTCGCCACGCCAAACTCCTGCACGTACGGCAGGTCGGTGCCATCCTCAAAATACGTACTGGCAATGGTCTTAATTCGCGGAACATCGGTACCGATAAGCTTGCGCGCGCGGGCCGAAAGGATATTCGACGGCGGCACGTAAACCGAGCCATGAGCGTTGGGCAGGACCTCGTCCTGAAACGCGATAAGTTCGTTGAGCGAAGCGACAAGCGTTTCCTTGTTCTTCCAGGTCTTGTAGTCATACAGCGTGCCATAGTCGGTATCCCAGAGCGCCAGAGGCTGATGGTTGTAGCCGTGAAAGCCCAGCTCTCCGCCCATCTGCAGCAGCATGCCGCCAAAGTAGCGAAACTGTGTGGTATCGGTCTGGCGCGCAGGCTCGGTCTGGTTGACCGCGTCCTCGTAGTTTTCGATCATCACGCCGGTATAGCGAATGCCGTATTTTTGCGCAAGCTTTTGCAGATCGGGCCACCAGACCTTGGTGTAAAAATCCGCAATGGAAAGGCCGTAGTCACGCTTGATATAAGTACCATCGCCCGAGGGCACGGGGCTAGGAAAGTCGTCCAAATAGAACACGGCGCTGTTGATGACCGGATAGGCCGTGGCATCACCCAGCAAGCTTATGGCCGAAGCATAGAACCCACGCATGACCTTGTCGTAGATACCAATGTTGCACACCACGGTGTGACCACTGCCGCAATCGTTAGACCAAATGAGCGGCGTGCCCGTGTCACCGGTCATTGCCCATACGTGCGCCGTTTCGCGCAATGAAACCGAAAGCGAAGAATCGAAGGGATCCGAGAACTCGTAGCGCTCTCCTCCGCCCAACATAAAGTCATCGCTCGGAACGATACTTTCGGCTGCCGCATAGTCATATCCGGCCGATTCGATCCCAAGCTTGGAAGCAACAGCCTGCAGGTAGTTCGAGTTATCTGGCGTCATGCCCAGCATGAGTGAGCCGCCCGCACTCACCCAACTCATCAGATCGGTCAGATGCGTACCCAGTCCGTCAAGCGAGGGCATAAGCACAATCACGCGATCAAACGACGTGAGCGATGGGATCGCGTCCGCACCGTCGGTGGCAATATCAACATCGCGGTGCGCGATCTTCATGTCCAGCAAAATCTGGTCGAACTGTTCCTTTACGTCCTCGACGCCAGCTTGATCGGAATCGGTAATGACCAGGCACGTGGGCTTTTGGCCAAAGATTGCCGAGGAGGCCGGCACCGCATCGTTGGCGGCAAGCATCCCCAGCTTATGCTGGCCCGCACTGTACTGCACGCCGGCGCGTTCGATCAGCAGCACGGCGGCCATGGCAATAAAGACCGCCCACACCACGAGGAGTCCCATCCAACGAAAGCGGCCTGCACGGTCGCGGATATGTTGCGCCACACTCATCCGGCCTCCTCCCCGTCGCGCCAAAACGCCAACTTTTCGCGGTTGTCGGCGCTCAAATACACATGCTGCTTGTCAATCGCATCGATCACACGGTGGACCTCGTCACCGTCGCGGCGCATCACGACCAGGCGCAGGCAAAGCATCCAAACCTCCTGCTCCTCGGGCACGTCGAGCACCAGCTGGTCGGTCACGGCCTGCGCCTCGTCGATCTGTCCGACATCGGCCAGCGCCGTCGCGTATCGAATGCGCAGCTCAAGGGTATCCTCGCGCTCGCAGCGACGCGCAAGCAGGCGCGCGTACTGTTGGCGCTGAATCTGAGCCACGCGCCCCTCGGCCAAGCCCGAGCCCAAGTATTCACCAAGAAAATCACAGTATTCGATGAGGTTTTGCGCGCTCGGGTCCGTCTTAAAGGCACGCTCCAGCTGCTGCAGTTTAAGGTCGGACTCCTTGGAGATCTGCGCCACCGCCGTCGCGGCATAGTGCGCCACCTCAACGTCGTCGTTAAGCTTAGCCGCCTGCAGCTGCGCCAGGTACGCGTCGGGCTCCTCGGTGAGCATGGAGAGCATTAGGCGGCGCCGGTATGCCGGGTCGTTGACGATGAGCGCCTCCTCGAGCGGGACCACGCCCGCATCGGCGTCACGGTCGTGCACCAGGATGCTGCGATGCAGGTCGTCGTTAAAGCGCAGCGACTCCAGCGCAGACTCTTTCAGCCCCTCGCCAAACACCGCGCTGCGGACCGATAGCAGAACCACCAGCAACGGGCCCCACAGCGGCACCAGCACTATCACAGCCAGCATGTGCCCGCGCACCGGCAGCAGGCCCAGCTTCATGAGCGTCCACAGCATCAGGCAAACCAGCGCATGAATCAGCAGCAAGACGGCAGCAACGACAAGCGAGATCAAGCGACACTCCCCTCGCCGTCACCGGTGTAAGAGATGTGCTGCAGCAGCGCCACGATGTCCTCGCCGTCGACGGGCTCCACCGCAATCTGCTTGGCGCTCAGGCGCTCGCGGATAATGGGCAGATCGCACGCCTTTGCCTGGCGCATAAGCAGATAGAGCACGTCGCCGTCGACCAAGCCCGCCGCGTCGCTCTCGCGGATTGCCGACCCAATTGCGCCCACCAGCTCGCCGACAGGCTCCACGCCCGGTACCACGCGCAGGAGCAAAAAACTCCCCATCTTGCTATCTGCCAGCGCCTGCTCCGCCGCGAGCTCTTGGCCAAAGGCAGCCTGCTTGAGCACGCAAGTGCCGTCAACGCAGCGTTTATCCTGCGCCACCGCCTCATAGTCAAAAGCACGGCCCAGCGCGCTTTCGACCAGCCCGCATAAGATGCGGAACAGGTTTTGATAATAGAGGGTCATTTGGTTTTCGGCCGCACTACGCACAAAGATCAACACGGCGGGTGCCCCGTCGCGCTCGATCGTGTATCCAAACATGGGAAGTCCCAGCGTCAGCTCGCGGTTCACCCACAGGTTCGAACGACCCCCGTCGCCCAAAAGAGGTGCAAGCTGCTCAAGCGTGAGCGAGCGTGCGGCATCTTCGGCAATCGCGGGACTTGCTGCCACCAGGCGTGCAAATGCCCCACCCGAAACATGGTAGATCGCCACCGAATCGTTCTCGAGAATCTCGCCCAGAAGCTCGCAGCACTTACGATAGATGTCGCGTGGGTTGAGCACGTCGAGCTCCTGCGTCACGGCAAAGATCTTGCCAAAGCTGTCGTGGCGACCCACGATCTGGCGCCTGTACGCGCGCTTGTCCTCGATCGCGTCGTGGTAGAGCTGCGTAAGGAACGTATTGCGGTTGCGCACGAGCTCGTTTTGGTCGCGCTCCGCCCTAATGGCTTCGCTGTTGCGCAGCTGCACATAGCCGCACACGGCACCCACCACAAAGTACGCAATA
>USMH01000036.1 GCA_900555745.1 uncultured Collinsella sp. | reverse complement strand
GCAATGCCCACGAAGAGCGTGGCGAAGTTGCCCAGATTGCGCAGGAAGATACGCAAGCGGAAGCGGGAAACAAAACCCATGCGTTCCGACAGCTGCAGACCGCGCTTGGTACCCGACTTGCCGCTCGCCTCGTGGCGAAGGAACTGCAACGGCGTCTTGCCCATCTTGCGAAGCAGGCCCACCAGTGTAATGAGGATGAGCGCGGCAGCGGGAACCACGGCGCACTTCACAAAGATCTCCCAGCTCCAGTACACCTGGAAGGGCGGCAGGCTGTACGAGCCGTAATACAGGCTACGCATAGGCTCGGTAAAGAACGCAATGCCGAGCGCGGTGCCCAGCAGCGCCGCGACCACGCCTACGATGGCGGGAAGCGCCAGGTAGTGCAGCACAATCTCGCGACGACGATAGCCGCTGGCGAGCAGCGTGCCGATGATGGCGCTCTCCTCCTCGATGGTGGCGTCGGTAAGGACCACAAAGACGAACGCCATGATCACGATGATGATGTCGAGCAGCGTCATCCACATCGTAGAGTCGCCGTCCACGTCGTCGCGCGCATAGCCAATGCCCTGATTGGAATCGGCGTCGATGAGGTCATCCACGCGCGCATCGGCATCGGTCAGCGCCTCGACCATATCCTGCTCCGCATCGATGCGATCCGCGGTGGGGAGGTCGCGATCGGTAAAGGTAAAGGAGTAGGTGTAGGCGGGCGCGCCGCCGACATCCTCGAGCGCGGCAAAGCCGGCATCGGTGACCTCGGCCACGCCGTACGTGATGGTGTTCACCGTAAAGTCCGAATTGTTGAGGAACAGCGCCTGGCTATCGGGCTGGGTCATGATGCCGCAGATGGTGTAGGTGCGGCCCTCAAGCTCGACCTTATCGCCCACGGCGAGGTCGTTGTTGGTGGCGAAGACACGGTCGATTGCCACCTCATCGTCCGCCTTGGGTTCCCTGCCCTCACAGTAGGACGCGATATCGACCTTGGTGCGGTGCGCATAGGTGCGCAGCGTGCGCTTGGTTCCATCGTCGCCGGCGGTCTTTTTGATGATGGCATCGATGGAGAAATTCTTGTAGAGCGTGACGCCGCCGACGTCGCCGGCTGCATCCTCGGCGGCCTTAAGCTGCTTGTCGGTAGCCTCGAAGGAGGTGGTCACGCGGCCGTCCTCAATCGTGTACGCATCGCGCATGTCGTCGATAAGGCAGCCGATGGAATGCGCTGCGAGCAAAAAGCCCGAGGTGAGAGCGATGCTTCCGCACATAAGCAAAAAGATGCCCAGGTACTTGCCGATATTGCGGCGCAGCTCGCGCGGGAGACGTTTTGCGAGAGGTGTCATGGCGCCGCCTACCAATCGAGCTCGGCGGCCGCGACGGGCGACTCGTTGAGCTCATCCTCGACGATGCGCCCGTCGCGCAGGCGCAGCATGCGATTGGCCATGCGCGCGATGGCGGCATTGTGGGTGACAATGATGATGGTGCAGCCGTAGGTGCGGTTGACATCCTCCATGAGCTGCAAGATTTCCTTGGACGTCTTGTAGTCGAGCGCGCCCGTGGGCTCGTCGCACAGCAGCAGGCCCGGGTTTTTGACGAGCGCACGGCCGATGGCACAGCGCTGCTGCTGACCACCCGAAACCTGACGCGGGAACTTGTTGCGGTGCTCGTAGAGGCCCAGCGAACGCAGCAGGTCGTCGACATTGAGCGGGTTTTTGGACAGGTGTGCCGTGACCTCGATGTTTTCCTTGATGGTGAGGTCGGGCACCAGATTATAGAACTGGAAGACAAAGCCCAGTTCACGGCGGCGATACTCTCCCAGGTCGGCAGGTTTGAGCACCGTGAGGTCGCAGCCGTCCACCATGATGGAGCCGCCGTCGGCATCCTCCAGGCCGCCAATCAGGTTGAGAAAGGTCGACTTACCCGAGCCCGAGGGCCCCAGCATGACGCAGATCTCGCCCCGGTTGATGGACGTGTCGATGCCATCGAGTACCGTCAGGCGCGCATCACCGTCGCCATAATGCTTTTTGAGATCCTTAACCTGGACATAGGCTTCCTGCGTTGCCACGGTATCCCCCGTTGTTAGCCTCGTACTACTTTATGAGCGTAATAGTAAACCATGGCGAACTATTTTGGAGCGAGGCCTGGACTTTATTTCAGGCTAGGCGCGGGATTTGGCGTGTGCGAGGGCCAGGCCTACGGCGGCGATGGCCGCGGCAAAGAGCACCGTGACGCCCAGATCGCAAGCGATGTCGCCCAGCACGGCGGACGTCAAATCCGAGGCAAGCGCCTTGCCAATCGCGTCGTTCACCCAAAACGTCGGTACAAAGTGCGCCACCGTCTGCACGGCTGGGCCCATCAGCGACAGCGGCATCCAGGCGCCGCCCAAAAACGTCATGAGCATACCAAGCAGGTTGCCCACGCCGTTGAGCAACTCCTCGCGCGCACCCAGGCTCGAAAGCGCAAAGCCAACGGCCAGCGGCGTGCACGCCAGGGCAAACGTCGCCGCCAGCGCCAGGCACACGCGACCAACGCCGACCTCGGCGACCGCGCCGGCAAAGCCCACGACGCCCATCATGCTCGACACAAACCAGATACAGACGGTGAGCACGGCGGCGGCCGCAAACACGGCAAGCGAACGCTGGCGATCGGAGATTGGGCCGGCATCCATGCGGCGCACGCGCTCGGGCTCGTTCATGCCCGAAAACACCAAGCCCACCGACACGATGACCGACGAGATAATCGCGTACGCGCCAAAGTTGAAGTACGACTCGAGTGTGGCGGCAGCAGCCGAGTCGACCTTGACCCGCTCGATCTGGACCTCCGCGCGCTTTGCAGCGGCATGTTCGGCGGCCTTGGCAACGTCGCCGTTGGAGGCAGTGGGCTCAAGTGCGGCTGCAGCGCCCGCGAGCGAGATCCAACGCGAAGCCTCGGCAGACGAAAGCGCCGCCGCCATGGTGCCGGCACCGTAGGTCACATCGAGCTTGGGCAGGGACTCCCCCGCGCGGGCAGCCGCGACCAGGTCGTCCTCGAACCCCTCCGGGATAAAGAACACGCAGTCGGCGCTGCCCTTGGCGCTGTTGCTCTTGGAGAGCGCGTCCGCAAGGTCGTACGTGTCATCGCCGACGCCCGCGACCAGGTCAAAGCGTGAGCTCAGATGCTTGGTAAGCGCCCGCGAAAGGTCGCTATTGTCGCGGTCGACCACAATCACGTTGGTGTCGTAGGGCTTGTACTCGGTAAGCTGCGACGAGTTCCAGCTCACCGAGGCCGCGATGAATACGCCCATGAGCGAGATGAACACCGTATAGATGAGCAGGTAGAACGGGTGCGCCAGCGCCATGCGAAGCGCGGTCTTAAAGGTGCTCATAGCGGCTCCTTCCAAAGATCAGCGTAGCGGCGGCGACAAACACCAGCGTCATGAGGACCAGTGCGCCGGCGCGAACGGCGAAAGGATCCAGGTCCTCAAAGAAATACAGGCGGTTGAACATGTCGCAGATGAGCTTGACGGGGTTGAGCCAGCACTCGGCCGGACAGGCGCGGGCGACGTCATCGGCAAGCGCCATCGCCGGTTCGCCGTAGAGCCCAGCGAACAGGGCGCACGTGGTGGCAAAGCCTGTGAGGATGCCCGACTTGGATGCCTTGTCGCCCTTAACGGGCAGCGTGCCCACAAAGAGTCCCAAGCCCGTGGCGGCAAGCGCGGAAGCGGCACCGCCCACCAGACACAGCCCCTCGCGCCCGCCAAAGTCGACGCCCACAACCAGGCGCACGTAGCCGATCGCGATCGCCATCGAGGCAAAGGAGACCAGCCACGAGCCCACAAAGATGCCGGCCAGCGACGCCGTCTTGGAAAGACCGCCCACGCAGCGACGCGCGCCAAGGCCCGACAGATTGGGCTGCAAATCGACGACGCTCAAGGCGGCAAACTCGGCAGACATCATCGCGACCAGGCCAAAAAGCGCGTAATAGTAGATGACCGTGCCGTCGGGCGTGGTGCGCGTAAGGCTCACGCGACGGGTGCCGCCCTCGAGCGACAGGGCGCGCGCAACCGCCTCGGGGTCGGCGAGTGCCGCCGGGTTGTCCTGGGCAATCTGGGACATGAGCTCGGCATTTTGTGTATACGAGCTTGCCACCGTCTCCAGGATGCTGCGATCGGTGAGCACCGATGATGCGCGCGAGCTGTCGTAGCTCGATAGCAGTGTGAGCTTGGGTGCGCCTGCGTCGTCGACCGTATAGATGCCCGCGACCTCGCCGGCCTTAAGCGCACGGTTCGCATCGGCTGCGTCGTCGCACTCGTGGATCTCGAGCAGCTGATTGTCGCTCTCCTTGGCAAGCGACGTCGCCACGTCCTTAAAGGTCGAGGCGTCCCAGGCCTCGTCCGCTATGACGGCAACCGGTACCGGGTCGACCGTGCCGTCGGAGCTCAGATTCGCAAACATAAACATGAACATCGTGGAAAGTGCGATGGGAAAGAGAGCGCCCCAGACCCACGTGCTCGGCCGGCGCAGCAGCGTCTTGACCGTAGTGATGATGGTGTTGAACATGACTGCCCCCTAGTCGCGCAGCTCGCGGCCGGTGATCTCGAGGAACACGTCGTTGAGGGTCGGCGGCTCGCTCCACACGCGGCCGAGCGCCACATCGGCGGCGCGCAGCGTGTCGAGGATGTCGACCAAATTGTGCGGGCTCGCTTCGCAGGTGCAGACGAGCTCGCCGCCGGACAGCTCAACCGAAAGCACGTGCTCGAGGGCGCGCAGCCGCTCGACCGTGGCGGTCTCGACGGCGCCGACCTCGACAGTCACGCGCTCGCCCATTTGAATCATGCGTTTGAGCTCGTCATTGGTGCCCTGCGCCAGCACACGTCCGCCGTCCATGATCATGATGCGGCTGCAAATCTGCTCGACTTCCTCCATGTAATGGCTGGTATACACCACCGTGGCGCCCTCGTCGCGCAAGCGGCAGATGCCCTCCAGGATGGCGTTGCGACTCTGCGGGTCGACTGCCACCGTAGGCTCGTCAAAGAAGATGAGCTCGGGCTTGTGCGCGATGCCGCAGGCGATGTTGAGGCGACGCGCCAGGCCGCCCGAGAGCTTGCCGGGGCGGAACTTGGCAAAGTCGCCCAGGCCGACAAAGTCGATCGCCTCGTCCACGAGCGAGCGGCGGCGCTTGCGGTCGCTGACGTAGAGGCTGCAAAAATAGTCGATGTTCTCGCGCACCGTAAGCTCGTCAAACACCGCCACCTGCTGCGGCACCACACCGATGCGGCGCTTGAGGTCGTAGCGGGCGGGCGTCATGGGCTCGCCGAACAGCTCGATGGTGCCTTTGTCGTAGGCGAGCAGCTGCAGAATACAGTTGATGGACGTGGTCTTGCCCGAGCCGTTGGGGCCCAGCAGGCCAAAGATCTCGCCGGGGGCGATGCTCAGGTTAAAGTGGTCAAGCGCGATAAGGTCGTCGTAGCGCTTGACGAGGTTTTCGACGTGGACGATGTCTGTCATGAGGCGGCCCTTCTGTTGATTGCGGCCCGGTACGATTGCATCATCGCAGGAGCCGCCGGCGCGCACCAGTGAGCTTTGTCACGAGTGCAGGGCCTTGGTCGTGCGGCCCGCCGACGCCCCCCGCTTTGCCGCGCGGGAGGAATGTCACGGTTGCGCAGGCGGCCCCCTCCACCACGCGCAGCTTCGCGTACAATACCCGTATGAACAGGCTTTTCGACAAATCGATCGTGCTGGCGTGCTGTATTGCGGCCGCCATGGGTCTTGCTGTGGACGCTCGCCTGGTCGCGGCGTTTTGCCTTGGCGTTATTGCCACCTCGCTGGCCGAGGTCGCACAGGGAAACCGCGCCCGCCGTGCGAGCGAGACCGCGAGCTACGTTTACATCATCGCGGCAGTTTTCGTACCGCCGTTTGTGCCGCTTGCGCCTCTCGCCTTCTATGACATCGCGCGGCGCGTGCGCCGTGAGCACGCCTGGGTCGCGCTGGGCATTGGCTCCGTCTTTGCCTTTGCGCTCATCGCGGACCTTCGCACCGACGCGCTTACCGCCCGAACGCTCCTGCTGACCGCCATCCTTTCGGTTGCCGCCACCTTGCTATCGCTACGCACCGCCCAGTTGGAACGCGAGCAGCAGCGCATGCGCCGTACCCGCGACGAACTGCAGGAACGAGCCCTCGCGCTCGAAGCGCGCAACCGCGACCTCGCCGATCGCCAGGACTATGAGGTCGAACTTGCGACCCTGGCCGAGCGCGCCCGCATCGCGCGCGAAATTCACGACAACGTCGGCCACCAGCTCACGCGTGCTTCGTTGCAGACCGAGGCCCTGCGCGTGGTCCACGCCAACGAGCCCAGGATTGCCGCCGACTTTGCCGACGTCAAACGCACGGTTGACGAGGCGCTCCAGCTCGTACGCACCAGCGTCCACTCCCTCAACGACAACGCCGTCGACCTCTCCGTACAGCTCGATTGCATCGTTGAAGGCGCACGCTCGGACGGCGGCCCGCAGGTTGAGCTTGAAGTTTTGGCCGAGCATGCGCCCGCAAATGTCGCCAACTGCTTTGCGGCGGTCCTGCGCGAGGCGCTTTCCAACGCCATGCGCCACGCCCATGCCAAAACCATTACCGTGCGGTGCATGGAGCATCCGTCGTTTTACCAGCTCATCGTTACCGATGATGGCGTGGACGCGACCCCGGCGAGCAGCAGCAACGTCGCAGAAGGCATGGGGCTCGCCTCCATGCGCGAGCGCGTCGAGGCGCTTGACGGCACCTTCACCGCCGGTCCGCGTGCCGGCGCCGGCGGCTGGCGCGTGTTTGCCACCGTTCCCAAACCGCAAGGAGATGAGGGCCGATGAGGCTTATTGTTGTCGACGACGACCGCTTGGTGGTCGATTCGCTCAAGATTATCTTGGGCGCCCAGCCGCAGATCGAAGTGGTGGGCACCGGTGCCAACGGCAACGATGCGGTGGCGCTCTACGCCGAGTACGCACCCGATATCGCGCTGCTCGACATCCAGATGCCGGGGCGCGACGGCCTTTCGGCCGCGCACGAGATCCTTGAGCGCGACCCTGCGGCGCGCGTGGTGTTTCTGACGACATTCTCGGATGACGAGTACATTGTGTCGGCGCTCAAGCTCGGCGCCCGCGGCTACCTGATCAAGACCGATGTCGCCGCCATTCCGCCGGCGTTGGCGCAGGTCATGGATGGCAAACGCGTGCTCGAGGGAAAGGCGATCGAGGACGTCGATTTTGACGGAACGGGCGTCGAGGCGGGCACGCTCCGCCGGCCCGCAGCCTTTGCCAGTCTGACCGACCGCGAGTTCGAAGTCGCCGAGCTCATCGCCCGCGGCCTCGACAACAAGGAGATTGCCGCCACCGCCTATATGGGCGAAGGCACCGTGCGCAACCACATCAGCTCAATCCTTGCCAAAATGGGCCTGCGCAACCGCACGCAGATCGCCATCGCCTACCTGCGAGGGTAGTTGCCCAAAGACCGAGCCCCATTACAGTCTGAAATAGGCCATCGATAAATTTCGATGGCGAGCATTCGGCGCATTGCCTACGATACGGGCAAGCCCCGAGGGGCCGCCGATCGGGCGCCTCCGGATGGCCGTCTGCCCCTGCCCCGTAGAGGGCCCGGGGGGTGTTGCCACCGGGGGCGCTCGCCGCTCCGGACGACTGATAGGAAACTGCCGGGCGCAAGCGCCACGGCCAGGTAATGTGGGTGTCGCGGGGAGGGGTTCCGATCGGCCTACCGATTGGAGGATACCACCGTGGCACCAATTAGAATGCCGGAAGCCGTCATCGGGCTCGATGTCGGGAAATCGTCCCACTGGGCATGCGTCGCGACTCGAGATGGCGAGGTGCTGTTGAGCGCCCCCGTCGCGAACAGGGAGGACGACCTGGACTCGCTGTTCGGCCGCTTCCCCGATGCGCTCGTGGTCGTCGACCAGTCGCGCAACATAGGCGCCCTCGCGCTCGCCCGCGCCAGGGCGGCCGGGATGTCGGCGGCGTACCTGCCGGGACTCGCGGCGCACGGGGCCGCCAGGCTCTTCGCCGGCGACGCCAAGACCGACGAGCGAGACGCGATGGTCATCGCGAAGACGGCGCTTGGCATCCCCGACGCGCTCCTGCCGGTCGGAGACCCAGGTCCGACGATTGCGGCGGCGAGGGCGCTGGCCGCCCAGAGGAACTTCCTGACCTGCGAGAACACTAGGAATAAGAACCGGCTGCGCAGCATCCTGCTGG
>USMH01000035.1 GCA_900555745.1 uncultured Collinsella sp. | reverse complement strand
CATTCGGTATTCCCTCGTATAACGCCGCCAAGGACATGGACCATTGCATCACCTCTATCTTGGAGGGGAGCAATTACGCCACCGATATCGAGATTATCGTGGTGGACGACGGCTCCAAGGACGAGACGGCCGCCAAGGCCGACGAGTGGGAGGCCCGTTACCCTGGAATCATCCGCGCGGTGCACCAGGAGAACGGCGGTCACGGTATTGCCGTCCTTTCGGGTCTGCGCGAGGCGCAGGGCACCTACTACAAGGTTGTTGATTCGGACGACTGGCTTGACGGTGCTGCCCTTTCGACCATGCTGTCGATTCTGCGTGGCTTTGAGGAGCGCGACCAGCGCGTTGACCTGTTTATCTCGAACTACGTGTACGAGAAGGTTTACGAGGGCACGCATACCGCTATTGGCTACAAATTTGCCCTGCCGCGCAAAAAGATCTTTTCCTGGGATCAGATCGGTCATTTTCGCCTGGACCAGAACCTGCTCATGCACAGCCTGTGCTATCGCACGGATGTGCTGCGCGAGTCCAACCTTCCCATGCCGCCGCACACGTTCTATGTGGACAACATCTACGCCTACGTGCCGCTGCCGCGTTGCAAGACCATGTACTACGCCGACATCGACCTCTACCGCTACTTTATCGGTCGCGAAGGTCAGAGCGTCAACGAGGCAACGATGGTCAAGCGTCTGGACCAGCAGTTCCGTGTTACGCGTATCATGATGGAGTCGTACCACTTGTACAGCGATGTTGAGTCGTCGCGTCTGCGTTCGTACATGATGGGCTACTTCACCATGATGATGGCGATCTGCTCGGTTCTCACCAAGCTTTCCGAGGAAGATTGCGCCGACGAGCGCCTAAAGATGCTGTGGAATGATTTGAAGGCCTACGACGAGCGCATGTATCGTCGTGCCCGCTACGGCGTGGTCGGGTTCTTCACCAATCTGCGCGGACGGGCCGGAGACAAAACCACGCTCGGCCTATACCGTCTTGCCTCTAAGATCTTCAAATTCAACTAACTGTTGAGTAATCGCTGCTGATAGGTTGACTGGGCCCCTTGGCCTTTAGTTTGCTACTGCGAACAGTCCTGCTCGCACGGAAAGCACATTAAGTGCTTTCCGGCTCGTGCGGAACTTGTATCAAACTAAAGGCCAAGGGGCCTCTGCTATAAGAATCGATTGTCAGGCTGCCTGAATTTGAAGATCTTCGACGCGCGGTACACAGGGGCCTGGGCTGAAAAGAATCTGGTTGGTAGGTTGCCCGGTGGGGCTTGGTTATGTTTGTCGCGAGTTCCGCACGAGCCGAAGAACACTTAATGTGTTCTTCGTGCGAGCCAGGACTGTAGAGCAGCAAACATAACCAAGCCCCACCGGGTAACCGGTCAGGTTAGGCTACTTCGCGGCTCCGGGGACGCCGTGGGAGGTTTTGGCGGTTTTGGCTCCGTTTACGATGGCGGTCTGTAGGGCCCTTACGGCGAGCATACCCAGTAAGTCTAGGGGAACGGCGGCGCTTGCCTGGGCGCCTAGTTTGCCGCTGGCGAGGGTGTAGATAGTGTCGCCGTCGTTGGTGGTGTGCGTGGGACGGATGGCGTGGGCGTAGGCGTCTGCGGCCATCTGGGAGACCTTGGTGGCTTGTGCCTTAGTGAGTTCCACGTTGGTGACGATGCAGCTGATGGTGGTGTTGGTGCGGTCGAGCGGCATCTGCATGGATCCGGCGGCGGCAAAGGCTGCGAGTTCCATGTCGACGATCTGGTCACTATCGGCTGCGGCGCGCATACCGGCGACCCACTCGCCGGTGAAGGGGTCGACCACGTTGCCGCAGGCGTTGACCGAAACCACGGCTCCTACCTTAACGGGACCGAGCGCCACGGCGGCAGCGCCAAGGCCGGCCTTCATGCAGGTGGCGGGGCCCATGAGCTTTCCGACGGTGGCACCCGTGCCGGCGCCCACGTTGCCCTGTTCGAGCTTGGTGGGGGTGTTGTCGAGTGCTTCGCGCACCGCGGCGATGCCGGCCTCAATGTCGGGGCGAACGGTGGGGTTACCAAAGGCGAGGTCGAAGATACAGCTGGAGCACACGATAGGCACCTGCGTGGGGCCGACGGGAAGGCCGATGCCGCGGCTCTCAAGCTCGCGAGCGACGCCGCTTGCAGCCTCGAGGCCAAAGGCCGATCCACCTGAAAGGCAGACGGCGTGGACCTTGTCGACGGTGTTCTCGGGTCGCAGCAGGTCGGTTTCGCGCGATGCTGGGGCACCGCCGCGAACGTCAACGCCGCCGGTGGCGCCTTCGGGTGCCACGATTACGGTGCAACCGGTGCCGGCCTCCTCGTCCGTATAGTTGCCATAGCAAAAGCCATCGACATCGCAGACGTCAATGGCCTCGAGCAGTGTATCCATGTTTAACTCCTATCGGTTTTCCGCCGCGCCTTGTGCCCGGTCGGGATCCGTACGGTACGCCAAAATTGTAGGCGCCGGGGGATACCCAGCGCCAGATGCAATTACGAGAGTTTTTGAATCGCGCGCGCGACGCGGGCGATGGGTAGGCCCACCACGTTATAGAAGTCGCCCGAAATATCGTGCACGAGCATGCGTCCTCCTGTGCCCTGAATGCCGTAGGCGCCGGCCTTGTCCATGGGCTCTCCCGAGGCGACGTAGTGCTCGATTTGCTCGTCGGTGAGCTCGTAGAACGTCACGTCGGTCACATCGACAAAGGACAGACTCTCGGCGGCATGCGGGGCGGCCGTATCGCCTGCCTTAACGATGCAGACGCCGGTTGCGACCTGGTGCGTGCGGCCCGAAAGCTCACGGAGCATGGTGCGCGCCTCGTCCTCGGTTGCCGGCTTGCCCAGAATCTTGCCGTCAAAGGTGACGATGGTGTCGGCCGCGACCGTTAGCTCATTGGGCTCGGCATGCTCGGCGGCAACGGCGGCGGCTTTTGCGCGTGCTAAGCGTTCAACGAGCGTAAGCGGGGCCTCGCCATCAAACGGCGTTTCGTCGATATCGGCAGGAATGATGCGAATGTCATACCCTGCCTCGCGCATCAACTCGATGCGGCGCGGTGATTGCGAAGCCAAAATCATAGTTGGATGCCCTCGGCGACCTTCTCGACAGCCTTGTCGCCGGCGAGCGTGCGCAGCAGTTCAAGCGCAAAGGGGAGCGACTGAGCCATGCCGCTGGCGGTGATGATGTTGCCGTCTTGCGTAACCTTCTCGCCGGTATAGGCGCCCTCGGGGAAGCTTTTCTCAAAGCCAGGGAAGCACGTGGCATGGCGCCCCTCGAGCAGGTCGAGCTCGCCCAGGATAAACGGGGCGGCGCAGATGGCGGCGACGTGCTTGGTCGCGGCGAACTCGCAGACCACGTCGCAGACGCGCTGATCTGCGCGCAAGTTGGTGGCACCGGGCAGGCCGCCGGGCAGCACGACGCAGTCGTACTCGTCAAAGTTGATCTCATCAAAGAGTGCATCGCAGGTCACGGGGATCTGCAGCGAGCTTACGACCTCACGCGTGGGCATAATCGAGACGAGCGTGGCACGCACGCCGCCGCGACGCATGACATCGACCATGGTCAAGCATTCAATAGTTTCAAAGCCATCGGCGGCGAGAACGGCAACGCTGGGCATGAGGGTTCCTTTCATAGGCGGCATACAATTAGCCGTCTTATACCCCGAAGACCTCCGCTTGCCACGCTCGATTTCCCAATGATTTTTCTGAGCAATGATTAAGTGGCTAGTTGCGCCTAAGGTGGACGACGGTCTCGCAGTGGAAGGTTTGTGGGAACAGGTCGACTGGCGTGATCTTTACGGGGGAGAAGGTGCCTTCTTCGACAAAGCGTTTGAGATCGCGCGCCAGGGTGACCGGGTCGCAGCTCACGTAGGCGACATCGCGAGCACTCGTGCTGGCGATAAGGTCGATCGCTTCGGGGGCGAGGCCTGCGCGCGGCGGGTCGACCACCAAGACGTCGGCATCCTGGTCGGGGAACTCGCGCACCGCGTCTCCGCCAATGACGTCGACGTTATCAAGCTTGTTGATCTCCAGGTTACGGCGCAGGTCGCGCACGGCGGGGCCGTAGGCCTCGACGGCAGCGACAAAGTCGCAGCGGCGGGCGAGCGGCAGGGTAAAGGTGCCGGCACCGCAGTACAGGTCCACGGCAAGCTCGTCTTCCTGCGGATCGAGCGCTTCCATGACAAGCTCGATCAAAATCTCGGCACCCTTGGTGTTGACCTGGAAAAAAGACGGGGCAGACAAGCGCATCTGACCCTCGGCGATATTCTCGGTCCATGAGCCCTCTCCGGCGAGCATTTCGACCTTGGAAACACGGCGGGCCTTCTTTTCGCCCTTGCTCATCACGCGTACGACACTTGTGGGGTGCGCGGCGTCTGCCAACACGCGCGAGACTTGCGAGCGCGGGAAAGAGCCCGTAGGCGTCCAGAGCGCCACCTCGAGTGCCTTGGTGCGACGCGAGGCGCGAATGCCCACGCGCTCAAGGCCCAGGTCGTGGCTGCCGCTCAGATAATTGAGCGCGCCGACGACCGATTTGAGTGCCTTGGGGAAACGTTTGTCGAACAACGGGCACGAATCGACGGTCACGATCTTGCGAGGATCGACACCGTGCATGCCAAGACGCACGCGGCCGTTTACAACGGTCGGCTCGAGTTCGATTTTATTGCGGTAGCCCCAATCATCCTTGGTGTGGCGGATGGGTTGCACCAGTTCATCGACTTGATCGGGGCTGAACTTGCCGATACGCTCGAGCGTGGAGCGCAGATTTTGCTCCTTGGCGGCGAGCTGTGCCGTGCGTGAGAGATTGCCCCACGAGCAGCCGCCGCAGATGCCCACGAAGGGGCAGGGAGGCTGAATGCGATCGGGGCTTGGCTCCAGAATCTCGGTGGTGCGGGCACGCATGAACGACTTGCCGTCCTGTACGACCTCGGCCTCGACGGTGTCGCCTGCCACGGCGCCCTGCACAAAGACGGCCTTGCCGTTGTCGGCGTGCGCCAGCCCGTCGGCGCCGTAGGTCATCGATTCTATAGTGAGCTTCATATTCCTGCCTGTCATTCGCGTTGTTGTTCGCACCATGGTAGCAGGGAAAAGCGCCCCGCATCCGAGGCTTTCCTCAAATGCGGGGCGCTTCTACAAACTGCTTCTACAAACGACTATTTCGTCTTGCCGGTAATGAGCGTCTTAAGACCCAGGCCGATCAGACCCAGGCCCATGCGCACGCGACCGGGGCGATGGCGCTCGATGGCCTTGGTCTTGCCGGTGGGCTTATCGCGACGGGCGCTCGTCTCGGGTGCGGGCTTGGTGACCTGCGGCTCGGGCTGAGGTGCAGGTGCGGGCTCGGGCTCAATGACGGTCGCCTGGACCTCTTGGACCTTGGGTGCTACTGGCTGCGGCTCAGGAACAGGGGCGGGCTTTGCCTCGGCGGCGGGCTCCGGAGTCGCGGTAGCGGGCTCGGGCGCTTTCTCCACGGCGGGCTCTGCGGCAGCCTCGGGCTTATTCACCGGGGGAGCTGCAACCGCTTCCGTTTTGGCAGCTGCCCCGTGTTCAACCTCGGCCTGAATGGCCTCCTCGGCCACACGTTCCTTCTCCTGCGCACGCTGCTGCGCGGCGGCCTCGGCGTTGCGATAGGCACGCTCCAGTAGAGCTTCCTGCGAGTTGAAGGGTTTCTCACCCACTGCACGCTCCACGGGGACCCAGGTGCCGTCGCTCGTGAGGCTGCGGGCCTTCACGTTGTCGCGCAGCTGCATGCCCATGTACTCGTGCACTAGGGCGCGGCAGGTGGGGTCGAGCACGGGGAAGGCGATCTCCACGCGGTGCTCGGTGTTGCGCGTCATCATGTCTGCCGAGCTCAGGTAAATCATGTCCGAGTCCACGCCGAAAGCATAGACGCGCGCGTGCTCCAAAAAGCGTCCGACGATGGAGCGGACATGCACGTTCTCGGTCTTGCCCGGAATACCGGGCTTGAGGCACGAGATGCCGCGGATGATCATGTCTACGCGCACGCCGGCACACGATGCCTCGGCGATCTTGTCGATAACCTCGCGGTCGGTCAGCGAGTTGAGCTTAAAGAACACGCGGGCGGGCTCGCCGGCAAGGGCGCGCTGAATCTCGCGGTCAAGCCCGCGCATGATGAGCGGTTTCAGTCCGACGGGCGCCACACCCAGGAAGCGGTAATCGCCGCGCAGATTGCCCAGCGACAGGTTGCGGAAGAACAGGTTGGCGTCCTCGCCGATGCCGGGGTGGGCGGTCATGAGCATAAAGTCGCTGTAGAGTTTGGCCGTCTTCTCGTTAAAGTTGCCGGTGCCCAAAAGCGTCAGGCGGGTGAGCGCCATGCCCTCGCGATAGGTGAGCTGGCAGATCTTTGAGTGGCATTTAAAGCCCTCGGAGCCGTAGATGACGGTGCAGCCCGCTTCTTCCAGACGCTCGGCCCACTCGATGTTGTTCTGCTCGTCAAAGCGCGCGCGGAGCTCCATGAGCACCGTGACCTCTTTGCCGTTCTCGGCAGCATCGATCAACGACTCGCACAGACGGCTCTGCTTTGCCACGCGGTAGAGCGTGATGCGCAGCGAGATGCACTCGGGGTCGTAGGCGGCCTCGTGCACCAGATCCAGGAAGGGGTTCATGGCCTCGTAGGGATAAAAGAGCAGCTTGTCGCCCTGCAGTACCTGTTCGCGGATGGAGTGGGTCATATCGATGGTGGGGTTGGGCTGCGGCTTAAACGGCGTAAAGAGCAGCTCGTTGCGCAGGTGCTCGGGAATCTTGCCCTCAATGCCAAAGACGTAGCCCAGGTCGAGCGGGATATCGCAGGTAAAGACCGAGCGACGCGAGAGCTCGAGCGCCTTGCGGATAGTCTTGAGCGTTGCTTTTTCGAGCGACCCCGAGACCGCGAGCACTACCGGCTGCAGACGCAGGCGCTTCTTGAGGATGCGCTTCATGTGCTGGCGGTAGTCCTCCTCCTCTTCGACGCCCTCGCCGTCCGGATCGATGTCGGCGTTGCGGGTGACGCGGATCAGCGCACGATCCAGCGGCTTATAGGAGCCAAAGCAGCTGTCCAGGCAGGCGAGGATGACGTCCTCGAGCAAGATGTAGGAGTAGGTGCCGGTGGGCGAGGGGATCTCGACCACGCGGTTCATCGAGGCGGGAATCTCGATAAGGCCCAGCAGGCTCTCCTCGTCGGTGGCGCCGTCCAGACCACAGGCCAGATAGAGCGCGCCATTGCGTAGGTTGGGGAAGGGGTGGCGAGGATCGATGACCAGCGGCGAGATGACCGGCGACACGTAGGCCTGGAAGTAGCGGGTTACAAAGGTGCGCTCCTCGGGCGTAAGCGAATCGATGCGGGCGCGGTGAACGCCCAAGGTGTCGAGCTTGCCCTCGATGCTCTTAAAGATGGACTCCCAACGGGTAAGGAGCCCGGGCATTTCGGCCATGACAGCATCGACCTGTTCGGAGGCGGTCATATTGCTCTTGTTGTCGACAGGCTGTTTTTTGAGCTCTGCCAGATCGGACAGGCCGCCCACGCGCACCATGAGAAACTCGTCGAGGTTAGACTCGAAAATCGACACGAACTTTAGACGCTCGAACAGCGGAACGGTCTCATCGAAGGCTTCGTCAAGCACGCGGTTGTCAAAGCGCAGCCAGCTAAGCTCTCGGTTTTGCGTGTACGAGAAGTCGCGCGGCGGCTTGCGCAGCTTTGCGGCGGCTTGCTTCTTTTCGATTTTGCTCGGCATATGCATCTGTCCGTTCAGTCCCCGTAGAGGACGGTAGCCTAACACTTTTCACTATTGTCTCAATTTAGTCGACCGCTGGCACGGACGTATCGCGTGAACGGTATCTTTACCTACTTCTTACGCTGCCAAGGCATGCAACTAACTGCCCAACTCGTTTGGAAACAATCTATATCCATACTCAACTGGTGAGGATGTATGAATAAGAATGATTGCGAGCTGAATATAATCGAATCCAAATTGAATCATGGACAAACGACATATATATGCAGAAAACCGTTTTAGCTATGCAATTCCTAAACATGAAAATATTTGTGCAATCTAGCTTAATTCCTTAGAAAAAAGAACATTTACCTTTGAAAACCTGCTTTAGAGAACCGAAGTGCATCATGGGGGAATCATATGCGAAATACCGTTCATCGCACTTTGCTGACCGTTCGGGGGCGAGGTGGAATTGCGGGTGGAATTTGGATATAACTAGAGCTGTCAGCAAGCAGCGTCCCATACGGAGGGGCGCTGATACATTCGGCCAGTAAGGCCCGAAAGAAAGGTAGGAGGCCATGACGAAAGGTCTGCACGTGCCTTCCGAGA
>USMH01000034.1 GCA_900555745.1 uncultured Collinsella sp. | reverse complement strand
ACGTATAAAACCAGTGTTGAGGGTTTTTCGCCGGCGCGGAACGTGCTAGCATACTCCGCATAAGCGTTGATGGGGACGAGTAGTCGGCCGTCCGCATGCTACAGAGAGCGGGGAGCGCTGAGAACCCGTGCATGCGACCGATGAAAATCACCCCGGAGCTGCGGTCCCAACGGGCGCGCCGTAC
This sequence comes from uncultured Collinsella sp., assembly GCA_900555745.1. Classification (GTDB taxonomy): domain Bacteria; phylum Actinomycetota; class Coriobacteriia; order Coriobacteriales; family Coriobacteriaceae; genus Collinsella. The sequence continues at coordinate 8,281 of USMH01000034.1, read as the reverse complement.
AGGCACGTCTTAGTAGATATCGCCGAGATGGTCGTCGATACAGGCCAGCCGAGTAACGGATGCGAGCGCGCGATTACGCGGGCGAGGGCATCTAAGCTGGGTGGTTAAGCGAAGAGCTTTTACGGGCGTATAGCCCGTTTTGTGGCGCTTCGTCCCAGCTTGTAGGGACGGGCGCTTTTTTGGTGCCCAACGGGCGTGCGCGCCCACGACATGAAAGGGGTACCGTGGCAAACGAGTACAAGCAGACGATGAATCTGCCCAAGACCGGTTTTCCCATGCGTGCCGGTCTTTCCAAGTCCGAGCCCAAGCGACTCAAGGACTGGCAGGACAACAAGGTCTACGAGCAGGTTCTGAAGAAGAACGAGGGTCACAAGAAGTTCGTGCTGCACGACGGCCCTCCGTACGCCAACGGCCCGATTCACATCGGCCACGCCATGAACAAGATCTCCAAGGACATGATCAACCGTTACTGGATGATGCAGGGCTATGAGGTTCCCTATGTCCCCGGTTGGGACTGCCATGGCCAGCCGATCGAGCATAAGGTCGAGGAGAAGCTCGGCACCGAGAAGTTCAACCAGACCTCCACGGCTAAGATCCGCGAGCTTTGCAACAAGTTCGCCGTCGAGAACATCGAGCTGCAGAAGGCCGGCTTCCGTCGCCTGGGCGTGCTCGGCGACTGGGATAACCCCTACCTGACGCTCTATCACCAGCATGACGCTGCCGACATCGAGGTCTTCAAGGCCATGTTCGATAAGGGTATGATCTATCGCGGTCACAAGCCCGTCCATTGGTGCAAGCACTGCCACACCGCACTCGCTGAGGCCGAGATTGAGTACTCCGACGAGACGAGCCCGTCCATCTTCGTGCGCTTTGAGATGACCTCCAAGCCCGCAGGCCTCGAGAACTTCGACGGCCCGGTCGACTTTATCATCTGGACGACCACGCCGTGGACCATCCCCTCCGACCAGGCAGTTTCTCTCAAGCCCGGCGCCGCCTATGTCGCCGTTGAGCACGAGGGTCGTGCCGAGGTCATGCTCGAGGACCTGGCTCCCAAGTGCTGCGAGGAGTTTGGTTGGGAGTACACCCCGGTTATGGTCGACGGTAAGCCCTATGTGGTTCCCGCCGAGACCTTCCACCACATCCACTACAAGCAGCCGATCTTTGATGGTGTTGAGGGCGTGGCGCTGCTGGCCGATTACGTCGGTGTCGATGACGGTACCGGTATCGTCCACAACTCGCCCGGCCACGGCGTCGACGACTACTTTGCCTGCCTCAAGGAGGGCATTACCGACATCTGCATGCCGGTCGATGACGACGGCAAGTTCTACACCGGCGAGGAGTTTGGCACCGGTGGCCCCTTCAGCGGTATGGATACCGATGAGGCCAACCCGCACATCATCGAGTTCCTGCGCGAGCGCGGCACCCTGGTCCTCGAGAAGAAGATCACGCACAGCTATCCGCACTGCTGGCGCTGCAAGCACCCGGTGCTCTTCCGTGCTACCGACCAGTGGTTTGTCTCTATGGACAAGACCGGTTTGCGTGAGCAGGCTGGCAAGGAGGTTCGCGAGAACGTCAAGTGGTATCCGGCTCACGCCGCCAACCGCATTGGCGCCATGGTCGAGCAGCGTCCCGACTGGTGCATCAGCCGTCAGCGCAACTGGGGCGTGCCTATCCCCAGCTACACCTGCGCCGACTGCGGCGAGAAGGTCATGAACGACGCCACGCTCGACGCCGTCATTAAGCTCTTCCACGAGAAGGGCTCCGACGCCTGGTTTACCGACGCTCCCGAGAGCTACCTGGGCGAGGCCTGCGTCTGCCCCAAGTGCGGCGGCCATCACCTCAAGGCCGATAAGGACATCCTCGACGTGTGGTGGGACTCCGGCGTGTCTTGGAAGGCCGTTTGCGAGTACCGTCCCGAGCTGGAGTACCCGGCGGACGTGTATCTCGAGGGCTCCGACCAGCATCGTGGTTGGTTCCAGAGCTCGCTGCTCACTTCGGTGGGTGCCAATGGCCACGCTCCGTACAAGGCGGTCGTCTCGCAGGGCTTCACGCTTGACGGCCAGGGCCGCAAGATGTCTAAGTCGCTCGGCAACGTCATCGACCCCAATAAGGTCTGCGACGAGATGGGCGCTGACATCATCCGTCTGTGGGTTGCCTCCGTCGACACCAGCTCTGACGTCTCCATCGACCACGAGATTCTCGCTCGTACGTCCGATGCCTATCGCCGTTTCCGCAACACGCTGCGCTTCTTGCTCTCCGAGCTCGAAGGTCAGTTTGAGCCCGAGACCGACGGCGTTGCCTTTGCTGACTTGCTGCCGCTCGACAAGCTCATGGTTGCCCGTCTGACCCAGGTTCAGGCCGAGGTCGACGACGCTTACTCTTGCTACGAGTTCCCGCGCGCTTACCGTGCGCTTTATGACTTCGTGGTTACCGAGCTTTCCAACGTGTACCTCGACGCCCTGAAGGACCGCCTGTACTGCGACAAGCCTGGCTCGCTCGAGCGCCGCAGCGCCCAGACCGTGCTGGCCGAGCTCTTCTCGATGCTCATGCGCGATCTGCAGCCGATTTTGTCCTACACCGTCGACGAGGCCATGGCCTACGCGCCTGCCGGCTGCGTCGACCACCAGAAGTACGCCGCGCTGCTCGATTGGTATAAGTCGCCTATCACGGTCGACGAGGCCAATGAGTTCGAGGGCGTGCTCGAGGCTTCACTCGAGCTCCGTAGCGCCGTGACCAAGGCCCTTGAGGATGCCCGCTCCGTCGGCACCTTCACTAAGAGCCAGCAGGTCCGCGTCAAGGCGGTCGTTCCCGCCGAGATGTACGCGCTGCTGACCGGCGACAAGGCGGTCGACCTGGCCGAGTTCTACATCGTTTCCGATGTTGAGCTGACCCAGGGCGAGGAGCTCTCCGTTGCCATCGAGGCTGCCGAGGGCGAGTGCTGCGACCGTTGCTGGAATTACCGCACCACCGTCGGCGAGTACAACGGTCACGCACATATCTGCAAGCGCTGCGCTGACGCGCTGTAGGTTACGGCGTTCGTAGAACGCCGTAACCTACCGACGCTGCAAACGCCCCTAAGCGGCAATCTGACGTTCAATCGTCGGTCGCGTACCAAAGTACGCTTCCCTCCTCTTTCACGTCACCTTGCTCGCTTAGGGACGTTTTCGCTGTTGGTGACGGCAACGCGGCTTTTCCATTGTTGGAACTAGAGCCTTCTCTTTCGACCTGTGCTCTTAGTCGAAAGCTATTAAGCGACATTCCGTTCTTCGGAATGTCGCTTTCGTTTTATGCTGGTTATTTCGCTTGCGTTGGTGGATATGTCGTGCGTTCTGCGTGTGGCAATATAAGATGGTTACTTGCGTTAAACGGATTTCGAGTTCTTGAGGGTAGGGGATTTCTTTGGGTCGTGGTGCGGATATGACACCGCCTTTGCGTTGGCGGTTAGGTGTTGCTGGTGGGGTAGCGCTCGTTGTGTTGCTTGTTGACCAGCTGACCAAGCTTGCGGTTCGTGCCGTGGGCGATGCTCTGCATATGACCGTTATTCCCGGCGTGATCGATTTTCTGTTTGTCCGCAATATCGGAGCCGCCTTTAGCATGGGCGAGGGGCATGGTGTTGCGTTTGCCGTGCTGGCGTTGGCAGTCATTATCGCTATTGCCTTGTACTTGCTCCGTGCGCCTCAGCTCGCTCGTCTTGAGGTTGTGGGCATGGCGATGGTTGCGGGCGGTGCTATCGGCAACGCTATCGATCGCCTGACCATGGGCTTCGTGACCGATTTTATTGCCACCACCTTCGTCGACTTCCCCGTCTTTAATGTGGCCGATATCGGCATTACATTGGGCGTCGTGCTCGCCCTCTTCGGTTACATGTTCTTGAGCCCCGCTGCCCGTGAGGTCGATGCGACCGCCGAGCTTAACGCCCGTGACGAGGCCCGCGCTAAGCGCAAAGCCAAGCAGCGTGGGGAGCGTGCCCGCAAGATACGCGAAAGGAATGAGCGTTAATGGCCGACATCCATATTCTCGTTGCCGATGATTGCGCTGGTCAGCGTCTCGATGCCTATCTGGGCGCCAATGACGGCTGCCCTACGCGCTCTGCCTGCGCGCATCTGATCGAGGGCGGCGCCGTATGTGTCAATGGCGAGACCTGCCTGTCCAAAAAGTATGCCGTGCGCTCCGGTGACCGCATCTCGGTCGACCTGCCCGAGCCGCACGATCCCACCGATGTGATTCCCGAGGCCATCCCGCTCGACATTCGCTATGAGGACGACTATCTCATTGTGCTCTCCAAGCAGCGCGGGCTGGTGTGCCATCCCGCCCACGGCCACGAGAGCGGCACGCTTGCGAACGCCTTGGTCTACCACTGCGGTATCGATCATCTTGGTACCGTGCAGGGTGAGGACCGCCCCGGCATCGTGCATCGCCTGGATCGCGATACCTCGGGCCTTATGCTCGCGGCAAAAGACGACGACACCCAGCGCGCGCTTCAAAATCTCATTCGCACGCGTACGCTCGACCGCCGCTATATCACGCTTGTCCACGGGCACATCGCCATGGACGAGGGCACCATCAATACCGGTATCGCCCGTTCTACGCGCGACCGCGTCAAGATGGCGGTTTCGGACGACCCCTTTGCCCGTCAGGCCATTACGACCTTTAAAGTCCTCGAGCGCTTTGATTCCACGCGCTTTGACGATGGTTATACGCTCGTTGAGTGTCATCTGTTTACCGGTCGCACGCACCAGATTCGCGTGCATATGCGTCATATCAACCACGCCTGCGTGGGCGATCCACTCTACGGCAAGTGCGATGCGCGCGCCGACCAGGGCCTGACCAGGCAGTTCCTTCATTCCTGGCGCGTGGCGTTCGACCATCCCGTGACGGGGGAGCGCATTGAGTGCCGCGACGAGTTGCCGTGGGATCTCGCTGCGGTTCTCGACGATCTGGCTCCGCGCTCGCTCGGTCGCACGGCCGTTGGAGATGAAATCGTTCCGCAGCTCGGTCTTCTCGAAGCCTAGCCAGTATTAGGTGGTTTCTTGAACTCGGTAAGCCTGCGGTAAGATATACGATTGTTTACGTTACGCGTTGCTGGGAGCCTGCATGCTCGCCTTTTTACAAACCAACACACCCATTGTGATCTTCAACCAGATTGTCGTCACGCTGCTCACGGTCTGCTTTCTGTACCAGGTGGTCTTCTTTGTCATTGGCGCTCTTCGTGGCGAGGTCGCGCCTCCCAAGGCCAAAAATCTCCATCGCTATGCCTTTTTTATCGCTGCGCATAATGAGGAGGCCGTGATCGCCAACCTCGTTCGCTCCATCAAGGACCAGGATTATCCGTCCGAGCTCATCGAGGTTTTCGTGGTCGCCGATGCCTGCACCGACAACACGGCGCAGCTCGCGCGCGAGGCCGGTGCCATTGTTTACGAGCGCAATGACCTGGCCCGCAAGGGCAAGAGCTGGGTCATGGACTTTGGCTTCGACCGCATTCTCAACGAGTATCCCGACACGTTTGAGGGCTACTTTATCTTCGATGCCGATAACGTTATCTCCCGCGATTACGTTTCCAAGATGAATGATGCCTTTGACCAGGGCTTCCATGTGGTCACGAGCTATCGCAATTCCAAGAACTTCGGCAGCTCGTGGATCTCGGCTGCTAATGCCACGTGGTATCTACGCGAGGCGCGCTTCCTCAACAACGCGCGTAATATCTGCAAGACGTCCTGCGCTGTTTCGGGTTCGGGTTACCTTATCTCGTCAAGCGTTATCGAGGGCATGCACGGTTGGCAGTTCCACACGCTGACCGAGGACATTCAGTTCACTACGTTCTGCGCTATTCACGGTATTCGCATTGGCTATGCGCCGGCGGAGTTCTTTGACGAGCAACCCGTGACGTTCAAGGCATCCTGGAAGCAGCGTATGCGCTGGACCAAGGGCTTTTACCAGGTGTTCTTTACCTACGGTAAGCATCTGGTCAAGTCGACGTTCCGCTATCATCGCTTTGCCGCCTACGACATGTTCATGACGATCGCCCCGGGTATGCTGCTATCGCTGATCTCGATGCTCGCTAATGCGACGTTCTTGATTGTGGGTGGCCTTTCGCATGGTTTCTTGGCTACCGAAGTCGAGATGCAGGCGTGCGCCGCTTCGCTCATTATGACCTTCGCCATGATGTATCAGACCTTCTTTATCCTGGCGCTGCTCACGACTATCTTTGAGTACAAGCACATTCACTGCGCGCAAAAGTGGCGTCTGGTGACTAACCTGTTTACCTTCCCGATCTTTATGTTCAGCTATATCCCCATCACGGTGGCCGCGCTGTTCCTGAAGGTCGACTGGGTGCCGACGCAGCACGCCGTCAACGTTACCCTTGACGAGGTCATGCAAGGCGCCAAATAACCACCACCAAAACCACCGCAAAGGGGACAGGCACCTTTGTGGTGGTTTTTGCTTTTGCGATGCAGCTCGAGGAGGAGTCCGATGGTCTATATCCCGTTTTGGATTTGCATCTTTGCCGGCGTGGCAATTGATGCCCGAGAGCGACGGTTTCCCAATGGGCTTGCCGGCGCATGTGCCGTGACGGCGTTGGCGGGCGTTTGGCTCGATCTCGGTTTGAACACAGCGCTTGACCACGCCGGTCTTGCGGTCATCGTCTACCTTGGCCTTGTGCTTACCGAGTCGCTCTGGCGTAGAGTTCGCCACGCTCCTGGCATTGGCATGGGGGACGTCAAGGCACTCTTTGCCCTTTGTACCTTCGATCCCCTGGGCGGCGTTGTCGCGTTTGCGGTTGCGCTCCTGACCCTTGCCGTCGCTTGCCTCATCGCAAAATCGCGCTCCCTGCCATTGCTCCCGTTTTTAGTGCCGATTTTTGCCATAATCGAGGTCGTGGGCTGCACTTTGTAACCGATTGCGCATCCTTTTTAAGGAGCATGCCATGGAATCTAATCAAGAAACGGCCGTCATTAAGGCGCGCATGGACCGTATTCCCTCGGCGTTGTCGCCCGAGCTTGTCGAGCGCATTGCCGCCGATCGTGCTTCGGGCTATGTCAACCCGTATCGTTGCAACGATGATCAGGTCATTCGTCGTATTGATCGCGCCGCCGACAAAGGCACGCTTATGCGTCCGGCGTTTATGCGCGATACCGAAAAGATACTTCATCTTCCGGCGTACACCCGTTATGCAGGCAAAACGCAGGTCTTTAGCTTCCGTAGCAATGATGATCTTTCACGCCGCGGTTTGCACGTACAGCTTGTCTCCCGCATTGCGCGCGATATCGGTCGCGCCCTGGGGCTCAATTGCGATCTGATCGAGGCGATTGGCCTGGGTCACGACTTGGGACACACGCCTTTCGGCCATGCCGGCGAGCGCTTCCTCAACGATATCTATCATGAGCGTACGGGGCGTTATTTTTTCCATAACGTGCAGTCGGTTCGCGTGCTCGACGCGTTGTATGGCCGCAACTTGTCGCTCCAGACGCTCGACGGCGTGCTATGCCATAACGGCGAGTACGAGCAGCGTGTGTTTGAGCTCTCGGACATGGGCTCCTTTGACCAGTTTGACCAGACGGTTGAGGATTGCATTGCCACGGGCTATAGCGCAATTGAGCATCTGCGTCCCATGACGCTCGAGGGCTGCGTCGTTCGCATCTCGGATATTCTTGCCTACGTCGGTCGTGACCGTCAGGATGCGATCGCGGCGGGCCTGCTTTCGCCCGACGCTTTTGATGATGGCCGGGGCGGTGCCTACAACAGTTGGATCCTCACGCATGCCTCCATCGATATCGTTGAGCACAGCTATGGTAAGCCGCGCATCGAGATGAGCGAGGACCTGTTTGAGGAAATCCGCCGAGCCAAGCGCGAGAACTACGAGAAGATCTATAGCAAGGGCGGTATCGAAGGCGATTCCGAGGTGGAGCTGCGCGAGGCGTTCGAAAAGCTCTACGACCGTTGCCTGCGGGATCTAAACAGTGGTGACGAGTCCTCTTACATCTTTAAGCACCATATTTCGCGCATTGAGCAGCAGCTTTCCTACTATGATCGCACCTATGCCTGGCAGGACGACAAGGATCAAGCCGTGGTGGATTATATCGCGAGCATGACGGACGGTTATTTCTGCGAACTGACGAGTAAGCTGTTCCCGGGTCTAAAGTTTCCGCATCGTACCTATATTAACGAACGGTAGTTCGTATCATTTCGGTATACTTGTTAGTTGAAAACGTTTTTGATTGATGCACGGGATGGCTATGGACGACCTTTTTTCTGCTTCGACGCGTGAGCGTTCCTTTCAGAA
>USMH01000033.1 GCA_900555745.1 uncultured Collinsella sp. | reverse complement strand
CAATGGTATACGGGTGCATCATCGACGTCTTCAATACAGAAAATATCAGTGCGGAATGTTCCGGAGAGAAACCCCGTCACGCCCCCGGATCCCCTGCGTTTACGGCCTTGAGGCCGGCGGGCGGAGAAGGATGTGGTCGATAGGGATACGTGTCCCCTTCGCTGTTTCGCGCTTTGCGCGAAAGGCGCGTTGCTTTGGGATGGGTGGGGAACGTGGTTGCTTTGGCAACTGATCTCCGCCACAAATTACCCTTGGCATACTTGCGCGAGAACCTGCTCGTGCTACACTTGCAATTGCTGTTTCAGGGCGGGGTGGAATTCCCCACTGGCGGTAAATCGGGCGGTGCCAAAGGGGCGCCGTGGCGCAGGTAAAGTGCCTGCGACCGAGCCGATGAGTCCGCGACCCGTGGGTGCGTTGGTTCGCATGCCGGCTGAACTGGTGAGATCCCAGTACCAACGGTTAGAGTCCGGATGAAAGAGGCAGGTGATCTTATGTCTGAACAGTCGCAGCATATCCATTTTGAGAACACGAATAGGTGGAGCACCAAACAGCTCGTTACCATGGCGTTGATGTGCGCCTTGGGAGCACTGTTTATGTATGTGCAGCTGCCCATCCTCCCCTCGGCGCCGTTTTTGACGTATGACCCGTCGCTGGTGCCGGCGATGGTGTGTGGATTTGCGTATGGCCCTGGTGCCGGCACCGCTGTTGCCGCTATGGCGATCGTTATCCATGCGCTTACCACGGGTGACTGGGTCGGCGCGCTTATGAACTTGGTTGCCACGCTGGGCTATATTCTGCCTGCGGCTATCGTCTATCAGAAGATGCACACCTACAAGGGTGCCGTGATTGGCCTGGCGCTCGGCGTCATTGCCGCTACGGCGCTGTCCATGGTCGCGAACCTGACCATCGGCGTTTGGTTCTGGTATGGCTCGGTCGATGTGATCGCCCCGCTCATGATTCCCGCCGTGCTGCCGTTCAACCTCATCAAGACCGTGCTCAACTCGGTGTTGACGCTGGCGGTGTACAAGGCGGTCTCTAATCTCATCACGCCCAAGAAGGACCAGGTCAAAGGCCGCGCATGATTGAGTGTCGGGGCGTTTCCTTTAGCTATGACGGTGCTGCACTGGCGCTCGGTGGCATCGATCTGAACATCGAGGATGGCGAGTTTTTCTGCATCCTCGGCGGAAACGGGTCGGGCAAGTCTACGTTTGCCAAGCATTTGAACGCGCTGCTGCAGCCCGATGCGGGAACGGTGTGCGTCAACGGCATGGACGCGTCCGATCCCGAGCTGGTCTACGATATCCGCTCGACTGCGGGCATGGTGTTCCAGAATCCCGACGACCAGCTTGTGGCGACGCTTGTCGAGGACGATGTTGCGTTTGGTCCCGAGAACTTAGGGGTCGAATCGGCCCAGATCGCGCAGCGCGTGCGCGAGGCGCTGAAGGCCGTGGGTCTGGTGGGCTTTGAGCGCCACGAGACCCACGCTCTCTCGGGCGGACAAAAGCAGCGCGTGGCGCTTGCCGGCGTGCTCGCCATGGAGCCGCGCGTGCTCATTTTGGACGAGGCGTCCTCGATGCTCGATCCGCGCGGGCGCAAGGGCCTTATGAAGGCCTGTCACGCGCTGCACGAACGCGGCATGACCATCGTGATGATTACGCACTTTATGGAAGAGGCCGCCGAGGCCGATCGCGTTGCTGTCTTCCAAGCGGGCCGCGTTGCCATGCTCGGTACGCCCGAGGAGATCTTGACGCGGGCGGACGAACTTGCACGGCTGAACCTGGATATGCCGGAGTCGTGCCATTTGGGCATGGCACTTCGTGAGAAGGGTGTGCCCGTTCATGCGCAGGTGCGCGAGGCGGATATGGTTGCCGAGGTTGCGCAGGCTTATGCCGAGCGGAGTAGGACAGGCATCGCCGGGCGGCCTTTCGCATCCGATCCTCGTATTCCCGACAACGTCTCCTCTGCAATCGATGGCGCAGACGCGCTGCAGCCCGTCATCGAGATTTCGCACCTTTCGTATAGCTATTCGCTGAGCGCCCGCGAGCGTCGCCGTTGGCACAAGCGCTTAGCCGCCGAGGGTGCATCGAACAAACAGGCCCTCTGGGGCAACGACCCGAGCAGCCCCTGGGCGTTGCGTGATGTGTCGCTAACGGTGCGTCGTGGCGAGTTCCTGGGCCTTGCGGGCCATACCGGTTCGGGTAAATCGACGCTGGTTCAGCATCTCAACGGCCTGATTCGTCCCCAGGAGGGTTCCGTTTACGCATTGGGGCTCGACCTGGCAAACAAGAAAGATGCCGCCGCGGTTAAGGCAAAGGTCGGCGTGGTGTTTCAGTATCCAGAGCGTCAGCTGTTTGCCGAGACCGTGGCACAGGACGTGGCATTTGGTCCGCGTAACCTTGGCTTGTCGCAGGCCGAGGTTGCCCGCCGCGTTGCGTCATCGCTCGCGCGCGTGGGCCTCGACCTGGCCACGGTGGGCGACAAGAGCCCCTTTGAGCTCTCGGGCGGGCAGCAGCGGCGCGTGGCGTTTGCTGGCGTGCTTGCCATGGAGCCCGAGGTCCTGGTACTCGATGAGCCCATGGCGGGGCTCGATCCGGCAGCCCGCAGGGATTTCCTGGAGCTCATCGGCCATCTTCATGACGAGGGCCTGACCGTCGTCATGGTTTCGCACAGTATGGATGACCTGGCCAATTGCTGCGACCGTATTGTCGTGATGAACAAAGGTGCGGTGTTTGCCGAGGGCACGCCCGCTCAGGTTTTTGCGCATGCGGATGAGCTTAAATCAATCGGCTTGGGTGTTCCCGCTGCCCAGCGCATGGCGCTGGCGCTTGCGAAGACAGGCGTGCCGCTGCGCTTTGACGGCCTCTATACGGTTGAGTCGTTGGCCGACGAGTTGGCAGATTTGCTGATCGGTTGCTCAGACGGTTCTTCTAACGTCTCGGACAAGACCAAATCCAAGACGGTCGTGCGAGAGGAGGGCTGCTAATGGAGGCGTTTTCGTTTGGCAGCTACTATCCCGGCGATAGTGCAATCCACCGCCTGGACCCGCGAACCAAGTTGCTCTTGGGCTTTGTGTTTCTGATCACGACGCTCACGGTCAGCAGCTTCCGCGGACTGGTCCCGGTCGCAATCTTCGTTGTCCTGATCTATGCCGTGTCCCGGGTGCCGGCTCGTCGCGTCCTGTCATCGATGGCGCCGCTGCTGGCGATCGTCGCGGTGGTCGCGATGCTCAACCTGTTTTCCGACCAGAGCGGGCGCATTCTGTGGCAGCTCGGCTTTTTACAGATAAGCGAGGGCTCGCTGCATTCCGCCGCCTTTATGGCGTGCCGCCTGACCTTGATGATGGCCGGTATGAGCGCTATCACGCTCACCACACCGACGCTCGACCTCACCGCGGGTTTTGAGCGCCTGCTCGCGCCGTTTGCGCGTGTGGGACTTCCTGCGCACGAGCTCGGCATGATCATGGGTATCGCGCTGCGCTTTATGCCGCAGTTTGCCACCGAGATGAAGCAGACGGCCGATGCGCAGGCGAGCCGCGGTGCGCGCGTGACGGGAGGCCCGCTCGGCGGCGTGCGTATGCTCGGCAGTGTGGCGATTCCGCTGTTTACGGGCGTGTTTCGTCATGCCGAAACGCTGTCTGCCGCCATGGATGCCCGTTGCTATCATGGCGAGCAGGGCCGCACGCGTCTGCATGCGCTTGCATTTGGCCGCGGCGATGCGTTGGCGGTGGTGGTGACGGCGTTGCTGCTCATCTGCGTCATCGTCATCAATCTTCAACTTGTTTAGGCGCGATTCGAGCGCAGGAAAGGGGTCCTTATGACCGACAACGACCGCACGGCGCAGCTCGAGCGCGCCTGTTCGTATCTCAGGCGCATTCCGGCGTGGTATCTCGCCACGATCGACGTGACGGACGGACATCAGCCGCGCGTGAGGCCGTTCTCGTTTGCCATAGTCGATGATGGCAAGCTGTGGTTTTGCACCTCGCGCGATAAGGACGTGTGGGCCGAGCTCAGCGCGAACCCCAAGTTTGAGGTTTCGGGTTGGAAACCGGGGGAGTGTTGGATTGTGCTGACCGGCGAGGCCGCGCTCGAGGACGACGCGGTCGTGAGCGACCGGGTGCGCCAAGCCGGCTTTAAGCACATGGTGGGCATCGGCGAAGACCACGAGGGCGCCAACGACGGTCGCCTTGCGTTTTTCTCGGTGCGCAATATCGCCGCCCGCTTCTGTGATATCGATGGCAGCGAGGAGCGCCTGGAGCTTTAACCCTAGGGCAGCTAATTTGGGACGGGGCTATTTTAGCTACTTTGGGCACATGGGATGATCAGGAGGACACATGGACGGATTGAATACGGTGTTGGAGTATCTGACGTCGGTGCCGGCATGGTATTTGGCGACGAGCGTTGACGGACAGCCGCATGTGCGTCCGTTTTCGTTTGCGCAGATTCAGGACGGCAAGCTGTGGTTTGTAACGGCGCGCACCAAAGATGTGTGGCAAGAGCTGCTGCAAAATCAACGCTTTGAGGCCACGAGTTGGTGGCCGGGCCATGGCTGGCTCATCTTGCGCGGGCGTGCGGGTCTGGATGACCAGGCCGCTCCCGATATGCGCGAGGCCGGCTGGAAGCATCTGGAGCGCCTAGGCGAGCACTACGAGGGCGCAGGCGATCCCACGCTCGTCTTCTTTAGCGTGGAGGAACCCGAGGCCTTTATCTGCAACCATGACGAATGGGTGTCGATCGAGCTCTAAACGAGTCTCTCAGCAAGCTTCGACAATTCAAATTCTCGCATGTAGCGGGCCCCACATTGCAACGTTACCGTAAGGCGCACTGGGCAATATGGGGCCCGCATTTATTTGTCAATTCCTTCGAGTGAATGTGTCGGGACTGTTTCAATGCATGAATATGCAAAAGATTTGCGTAGATATGCATCTTTTGGTGCTAAAGTTTCAACCCACTTCATAACGACGGCTGCGGGATGCGCATTGGTGCATAACTGCAGACAAGGAGTCTGATATGTCTTTAAAGGTTGGGATCGTCGGTGCGGCAGGATATGCCGGTGCCGAGCTCATTCGCCTCGTACTCGGCCATCCCGAGTTTGAACTTGCCGCCATCACGTCCAACGCCGATGCCGGCCAGCCGCTGTCCGCGGTGTATCCGAGTTTCGCCGGCGTGAGCGATCTTGTCTTCACGACGCACGATGCTCCCGAGCTTAAATCCTGCGACGCTGTCTTTTTGGCCGTGCCGCACACGGCTGCCATGGCACAGGTGCCCGCCCTGCTTGCCGCGGGAGTCTCCTGCATTGACCTCTCGGCCGACTATCGCCTGAGCGATCCGGCCACCTTTGAGGCCTGGTATGCCGCCGAGCACACGAGCCCCGAGCTACTCAAGACCCGCGCCTTTGGTCTGCCCGAGCTGTTCTGCCAGGATTTGGAGACCGCTGCATCCGACCACGCCGACGGCAAGCCCGTGCTGGTCGCCTGCGCCGGTTGCTATCCCACCGCGACGAGCCTTGCCGCCGCGCCTGCCGTGCGCGCCGGCTGGGTTGCCCAGAGCGGCCCCGTGATCGTTGACGCTATCAGCGGCGTAACGGGTGCCGGTAAGTCCTGCAACGCCCGTACGCATTTTTGCAGCGCAGACGAAAACCTGGAGGCCTATGGCGTGGGCAAGCATCGTCACACGCCCGAAATCGAGCAGATCTTGGGCCTAACCGATCGCGTCGTCTTTACCCCGCACCTGGCACCGCTCAAGCGCGGTCTGCTCTCCACGGTGACGATGCCGCTTACGCCGCAGGCCATCGACACGCTGGCCCTTGAGGACGTTGTCGACCATTACAAGCAGTTCTACGCCGGTCGCACCTTCGTGCGCGTGCTCGATGCCGGCCAGCAGCCCAAGACGGCTTCGGTCGTCGGCACTAACGCCGCCCAGATCGGCCTCGCGCTCAACAAGCGCGCGGGCGTTCTGGTGGCTACGGGCGCCATCGACAATCTGTGTAAGGGTGCAGCAGGCCAGGCGGTCCAGTGCGCCAACATCGTCTTTGGTTTTGACGAACGACGAGGCTTGCCCACAGTGGCGTGCCCGGTGTAGCACATTCGATTGTTAGCGATTTGGTAGTCGGGCATCGAGCGGGGCGCCACTCTTAAGCTGGTCTCATGATTGTGGCTGGCATGGCGCACCAACCGATGCCCGCTTTTTTATTTGATATAAGGAGTCGTAGGGACGATGAATACAGAGCAGTTCGATATCAAGATTCGTGCCGTAGAGGGCGGCGTAACGGCGGCGGCCGGCTTTAAGGCGGCGGGCATCCATGCCGGATTCCGCAAGAATCCCGAGCGCCTGGATTACGCGCTCGTCGTGCCCGATAAACCCTGTCCCGGGGCCGGCGTGTTTACGACTAACCGCTTTTGTGCGGCGCCCGTGCAGGTGAGCCGTGCCAACCTGGGCGGCGCCGACAAGGGCTACGGCATCATTGTCGGCGTTTCGGTCAACTCTGGCAATGCCAACGCCGCCACGGGTGAGACCGGTCTTGCCTGCGCGCGCGAGACCTGCAACATCGCCTCGCAGGTCATCGGCTGCGAGCCCCAGCAGATTCTGGTTGCCTCCACGGGTGTGATTGGCCAGATTCTGCCGATTGACACGTTTGAGACGGCGATTCCTGCTGCCTACGAGGCGCTCTCCTCCCACGGTGGCGCCAATGCCGCTCGCGCTATCATGACGACCGACACGCACTCCAAGGAGTACGCCGTGTCCTACGTCAGTGAGGCTGCGGGTCATGCGGGCAATGTCTATACGGTAGGCGGCATGTGCAAGGGCTCGGGCATGATCATGCCCAATATGGCCACCATGATCGCGGTCATCACTACCGATGCCCCCGTCGAGCCGGCGGCGCTCCACGCCCTGTTGCTCTCCACCGTCAAGCAGACCTTCAACAAGGTAACGGTCGACTCCGATACTTCGACTAACGACACCTGCATCATGCTTGCCTCCGGCACTGCCGCAGATGCCGAGCCTATTGTCGAGGGCTCTGACGCCTTCGACGAGCTGGCCTTTGCCGTGCATGAGGTGTGCGAGAGCCTGGCGCGCAACATCGCCGCCGACGGCGAGGGCGCATCCAAGCTCGTGACGGTTAACGTCACCGGCGCCGCTAACGACGAGGAGGCCGATATCGCGGCGCGCGCTGTTGCCAACTCTCCGCTCGTCAAGACCTGCATTGCCGGCCACGATTGCAACTGGGGCCGCGTTGCCATGGCACTCGGAAAGTGCGGTGTGCAGTTTAACCAGGAAGATGTTTCCATCGACATGATGGGCATGCCCGTCTGTCGCGATGGTCTGACGGTTCCCTTCGATGAGGACGAGGCCCTGCGACGTTTTGAGGCGCCCGAGATTGTGATCTCGGCCGACCTCGGCGCAGGCGATGCGGCGACGACCGTATGGACCTGCGACCTCACGCACGAGTACATCTCCATCAACGGTGACTACCGTTCCTAGATTCTGGGCACGCTGCGCATCTCGCTGCGATTGCGGAGGGCGGAGCATGGCGCGATAACGATACGAGAGACGAGGCAGATTATGAAATTCGCACGCGATTGTCGTTCGAGCGAATCCAACGAAGCGACCGCGCAGTTGCTGTTCGAGGCGCTGCCGTGGATTAAGAACCTGACGGGTAAGACGGTCGTTATCAAGTACGGCGGTGCCGCCATGGTCGACGAGCAGCTGCGTCGTGACGTGATGAGCGACATCGTCCTGCTCAAGATTATCGGCATGCGCCCTGTTATCGTGCACGGTGGCGGCAAGGCCATCAACGAGGCGCTCAGCCACTACGACATCCCCGTCGAGTTTAAGAACGGCCAGCGCGTGACCACGCCGGCGACCATGGATATCGTGCGCGAGGTGCTGGGCGGCAAGGTTAATCAAGAGCTGGTTGCTGCCATCAATCATCATGGCAACCTGGCCGTGGGCGTGTCCGGCAGCGACGCCGGTACCCTTATCGCCGAGCCACTTGACCCAGAGCTCGGTCGCGTGGGCAAAGTGACGCACGTCAACACCGACTATATCGAGCGCTTGCTCGATAGCGAGTACATCCCTGTTATCGCCACGGTCGCGGCGGGGGAGGACGGCGGCTTCTTCAACATCAACGCCGATACCGCCGCCGGTGCTGTTGCTGCAGCGCTCCATGCGCACAAGGCGATTTTCCTTACCGACGTCGACGGCCTATACAAGGACTTTAGCGACAAGGATTCGCTCATCTCCAACCTGACGCTGGACGAGGTTAACGAGATGCTCTACGGCGGCGAGGTCGACAAGGGCATGATTCCCAAGTTGCGAGCGGCTGTCGACGCCCTGACTGCCGGCGTGTTCCGTGCTCACATCATCAACGGCACCACACCGCACTCGCTGCTTCTGGAGCTGCTGACCGATGCCGGTGTCGGTACCGTGATCCACTCCACCGAGACGGCCTACGAGTTCGATACGCACCCGCATCCGCTTTCGACCTTTGCGGCGCGCCTGACCGAGAACCTCGACGAGGTCGAGAAGC
>USMH01000032.1 GCA_900555745.1 uncultured Collinsella sp. | reverse complement strand
AAGGCGCAGGGTGGGCACACCACGCATACCCCAGCAGCGCCCGCACGCCCCTGGCGCCCAGGCCGCGATAAGTTCCTCCCCGTCAGCCGCGCCGACATGGATGCGCGTGGCTGGGACCAGTGCGACTTTGTCTACATCTGCGGCGACGCCTATGTGGACCATCCCAGCTTTGGCATGGCCATCATCAGTCGCGTCCTCGACGCGCACGGCTACAAGGTGGGCATCATCTGCCAACCCGACTGGACCGACCCCGCCAGCATCACTGTGCTCGGCGAGCCGCGCCTGGGCTTTTTGGTCAGTGCCGGCAACATGGACTCCATGGTCAACCACTATTCGGTGACCAAACACCGCCGCCACACCGACGCCTATACCCCCGGTGGCGAGGAGGGGCGCCGTCCCAATCGTGCCGTCACGGTCTACGGCAACCTCATCCGCCAGACGTTCAAGGATGCCCCCATCATCATCGGCGGCATCGAGGCAAGCCTGCGCCGCCTGGCCCACTACGACTACTGGCAGGATAAGCTCAAACGCTCGGTGCTGCTCGACTCGGGCGGCGACATCCTCATCTACGGCATGGGCGAGCACGCGATTGTCGAGATCGCCGACGCGCTCGACGCGGGACTGCCCGTCGATCAGATCACCTATATCAACGGCACCGTCTACCGCACCAGCTCGCTCGACGAGGTCTACGACTACGACCTGCTTCCCAGCTGGGACGACCTTACCGCCGACAAGCTCAACTACGCGCGCAGCTTTAACGTGCAGCAGCAGAATATGGACCCCATCACCGGGCATCGCCTGGTAGAGCCCTACCCCAATAGCGTCTATGTGGTACAGAACCCGCCGTCGGCGACACTCACCACCGACGAGATGGACGAGGTGGCCGAACTCCCCTACGCACGCGATTGGCATCCCGATTACGACGCGGCGGGCGGCGTGCCGGCCTTTGCCGAGATCAAGTTTTCCATTAGCTCCAACCGCGGCTGTTTTGGCGAGTGCTCGTTTTGCGCCCTCACCTTCCACCAGGGACGCGTGCTGCAGATGCGCAGCCACGACTCGATCATGCGCGAAGCCGAGCTGCTCACGCGCGACCCCGAGTTTAAGGGCTACATCAACGACGTGGGCGGACCGACGGCCAACTTTAGCCGTCCCGCCTGCGACAAGCAGCTCAAGCACGGCGTATGCAAGAACAAACGCTGCCTGTGGCCGAGCGTATGCAAGAACATGGTGGTCGACGAGAGCGGCTACACGCAGCTGTTGCGCGACCTGCGCCAGCTGCCGGGTGTCAAGAAGGTCTTTGTCCGCAGTGGCATCCGCTTTGACTACACCATGGCCGATGCCTCGGACGAGTTTTTGCGCGAGCTGCTGGAACACCATGTCTCGGGCCAGCTGCGCGTGGCGCCCGAGCACGTGAGCGACGCGGTGCTGTCCGTGATGGGCAAGCCGAGCCGAGCCGTCTACGATGCGTTCTGCCGTAAATTTGAACGCCTGAACCGCGAATACGGACTCAAGCAGTATGTGGTGCCATACCTGATCTCGAGCCACCCCGGCTCGACGATGAAGGAAGCCGTGGAGCTCGCCGAAGCCGTGCGCGACATGGGCTATATGCCCGAGCAGGTGCAGGACTTCTACCCCACGCCGTCCACCATGTCGACCTGCATGTACTACACCGGCGTGGACCCGCGCACCATGGAGCCGATCTACGTGGCGCGCGACCCGCACGAGAAGGCCATGCAGCGTGCGCTCATCCAGTATCGCAAGCCCGAGAACTACAAGCTCGTGCGCGAGGCGCTGGAAAAAGCCGGCCGCCGCGATCTGATTGGCTACACCAAGCATTGCCTGATTCGTCCCGTGCCCCCGCGCCCGGGCGAGACGTCTGCTGGCGGCGGGCATGGCACCGGCAAGAAGGGCGGCAAACCGCATGGCGGCGCCGGCGGCAAGGGGCCCAAGGGTAGCAAGGGGCACGGCGGCATGTCGCGCGCACAGAACACTGCCGGTCGCAATCGCGCGGCCCAGGGACGGCAGGGCGCCAACGGAGGCGGTCGCCGCAACTAGCGCGGCGAGGCGGCATGCCGCCGTTGGCGACACGACACGCCCCACCAATAAAATGCCGCTCGCCGGGGCGTCGCAGAACGATTCCCCGGCGAGCGGCCGATTAATATTGTCTATCTCAAAACGTCGTTACTTTTTGTCGAAACGACCATAGAGCGCAAACGAGAGCGCCGCAGAGATAACCCAAGTCAAAGCGATGCAGACGACAATCATGATCAGGTTCATGGGATTGCCGTTTGGATCGGCATAAACGGGCAACGAGGTAATGCCGGGCATAACAAAGCCGAAGCACTTTGCGCCGAGAACAACGGTAAGCGCACCGCCAATGCCATCCGCGATCATCGCAGCGATAAGCGGAGTCCTGTTAGGAACCTGAACGGTAAACAAGGCGGGCTCGGAAATTCCCATAAATGCTGAGAAGGCGCACGTCATTGCAGCGGACTTGAGCTTTTCGTCGGTCATGCGCAGGGCTGCACCAAAAGAAGCACCGCTTTCGGCGAGGTTATGGCAGAAAGAGATCGGGAGCAGATAGTCATACCCAAGCGTTGCGATATTGGAAATCTGGATAGGGCTCGTTGACTGATGCATGCCGAAGAGCACGATAAGCGGCATAAAGAAGCCCAGCAGAAAACCGGCAACGGGGCCTAACGTCGAGAATAGCCAAACGATACCGTTGGCAAGACCAAGACCGCACCAGGCACCAATCGGAGCGAGCACAAACAGGTTGACGGGAATCACGATAGCAAGGGAGAGCGCCGGAACGACAACGAGCTTAAAAAGATCCGGCACGACTTTGTCGATTGCGCGATATACAAAAGACAAGCCAATGACGCCAAAGATAACCGGGAACACGGAATCGGCGTAGCTAAAAATCGGCACCTCAAAACCGAACAGCGCAAGGGGCGTCTCGCCCGTACCGACAGCGTTGACAATGGTCGGGTACATCAGCGATCCGGCAACACAAAGCGCAAGCGAACGGTTGACCCGGAACTTATCAGCTGTAGACATTGCCAGCAAAAACGGCAAGAAGTAGAACGGGATATCCGAAATCATATTGAATATCGCAAAGTCGCCGGCACCCGTGTCGATTCCAAAAGCCGCGATAGCAGCCAGGATGCCCTTTACGATGCCTCCCGCCACCAGTGCGGGAATGATAGCGGAGAAGATGCCGGTGATGATATCGAATACGCGAGCCGAACCTTTTTGGAGCTCAGGCTGCTCGGCGTCGGCGGAGACCTCGCCACCCATCCTGTCACCTAGCATGGGCTCCAATTCGTCATATACCGACCCCACGCTGGCGCCGATGATAACTTGCCACTGTCCGTCTTTAACCTGCGCGCCCAAGGCGCCGTCAAGCGTCTTAAGGGCCTCAAGGTCTGCCTTGCTATCGTCCTTCAGGTTGAATCTGAGCCTTGTAATGCAGTGCGTTGCCATAACAACGTTATCGGCGCCGCCCACGTGCTCGAGGACACAAGCGGCCAGTTCCTTCTTGTCTGCCACGACAATCACTCCTACCCAAGATCCTCGCCATTAGTGGCGATACATTTCTGATACCAATAGAAAGAGTCTTTACGCGAGCGCTCCGCAGTGCCGTTGCCGCAATTATCCAGATCGACATAGATAAGCCCGTAGCGCTTGTCCATCGTAAGAGGACCGCAGGCAACAAGGTCAATGAATCCCCAGATCATGTATCCGCGCACGTCAACGCCATCGATCACTGCTTCCTTAAGGCACTTTATGTGCTGGCGCAAATAATCGATTCGATACTCGTCGTGGATGCTGCCATCCTCCTCGACTACATCAGATGTACCGAGGCCGTTCTCGGCGATATACAGGGGCAGCCCATAGCGGTCATACATCTGGTTAAGGGTAACCCTCAGACCAATGGGATCGAGCTGCCAGCCCCACTCACTCGTCTCGAGATAAGGGTTCTTGTTTGCCATGACCAGATTACCCGCAGTCTTCTCCCATCCCTGATCGCAGGTGGATACCTGGGAAAAGTAGTACGAGAAGGCCAGGAAGTCGACCGTGTTGCGAGCGATGAGCTCTTCATCGCCCGGTTCCATTTGAATCTCGATATCGCACGCATCGAAATAGCGATTCATATAAGCGGGGTATTTTCCACGAGCCATCACATCCGTATAGAACCAGTTGGAATACTGGTCGTCGTGAATAGCCTGCATGTTATCTTCGGGACGGCAGGTGGCGGGATACGTACAGAATCGAGCGATCATGCCGCCAACGGGAGTATCGGGCGAAAGACGATGGACAATCTCGACGGCACGCGCATTGGCAACGAACTCGTGGTGCAGGCACTGGAAGATGGCTCGATCGAAGTTCTCCCCCTCTTCGTCTTTGACCAGACAGACCCCGTCCCAAGGCGAAAAACGCGCTGCATTGAACTCGTTAAAAGGTAGCCAGAAATCGACCAGATCGCCCAATTCCGTAACGATTGTCTCGACATAGCGGGCGAAGAAATCAATCGTCTTGCGATTCTTCCATCCCCCATATGTGGTGACAAGATTTACCGGGATGTCATAGTGGAGCATGGTGACGAAGGTTTTAATGCCGTGCTTTTTGCACTCACCCAGCATGCTTCGATACCACTCGATGCCTTCGCGGTTAGGCTCAAGATCATCTCCGTTAGGATAGATTCGGCTCCAGCAAATAGAGGTGCGGAACAGCTTGAGACCCATCTCCGCAAAAAGCGCGATGTCCTCACGGTAGTGATGATAGAAGTCGTTACCGCGCCTAAACGGGTAGAACTCAACACCATCATCTGCGAGAGCGTTCATTAGTTCGTCATGGCAGAAGGGGTTGTTTTGATGCTTGTCCTCAATCTGGTCATGAGTCCAGGTACCATCCAGCCATCGACAATCCTGCGTCGATTTTCCCTTTCCGCCCTCATTCCAGGCGCCATCGGCCTGCGAGCACGATATGGCTCCGCCCCATAAAAAGTCGGAGTCAAACCCATGTTTTAACTTACTCATTTGCCCTCCTTGATCGGATGCTCCAGCGGATAACCCAATACTAGGAAGAACAAGATGCATAAGATATCGCATAGAAAGCGTGGGTTTATAACATTTTTTTAGATATAATACCGTTTAAGGCATTGATTCTACCGTTCACCCCTGGAGCACCCCATGGATTCGAATCTCAAACAGCTGCTCTATACGCATACCGAGACCGAAGAGTGGCATCGCACACATCCGGGAGAGCTCAGCCCGCGATATAACAGGGTGGAAACCACAACCATTAACGGCGAAGAGGTCTATCTGTTTGATTGGAAAGAAACTCTCGACGAAAACCCCGTGGGCCTTATCAAGGAGTCGCGCTTTACCGATATTCCTCCTCATATCAATCGAGATATGGAGCTTAACTACGTGTACGACGGCGTCTGCACGTTTATCGTCAACGGACGGCGACTACTCCTTAAAAAGGGCGACGTGCTCATTTGCAACACCGGCGTAGTCAGAAGCGTTCCATACGTTAAGGGCGAGCATGATATCGTCATTTCGATCGTCTTCAAAAAAGAAATGTTCGATTCGTTGTTCCTGAGCCAGCTACCCGGCGCGTCACCATTAACGAATCTTCTATTTGATTTTGTGTCCAAAAACCGCGAGGCCCGAAAATATCTCATTCTTCCAGAGGAATACGCCCGACATGCGCGACGCCTCATCGAGATGCTCTTTATCGAATATCACTTTAAAGATGCCTATTCCAATGAACTCATGAGGCACCTCGCCGTCAGCCTATTCCTTGTTCTCATTCGAGGACTGTACCGACGCTCCGCAACTGATAACCAGGCGATCATGTCGGACGAACGCATCGTGTCGATTCTGAATCATATTGAGCGAAGCTACGGCGACTGCACACTCGAAAGCATTGCGAGCGATACGGGTTATAGCACCAGCTATCTCAGCAGCTTGATCAAGCAAAAAACCGGCAAAACGTTTTCGCAAATCAAGCTCAACCAGCAGCTCACAGAGGCGGCATATCTTCTCAATAACACCGAGCGCAGCGTGCAGTATGTAGCCCGAAAAGTCGGCATCTCCAACATGTCATTCTTTTACTCAAAATTTAAAGAAGCATTCGGTGAAACGCCAGGTGCGTTCAGGACGCATCGGTCTAATTAAAGGCGTTATTACTCAGACCGATCAGCTTCGCGCGACACGGGAATGCACAATCGAAGCAGCGAGCGCATCGCCTCTACCAGCACAAAGCCGACGATGGCAACCGTGACCGCCACGTCGAACGGCGTGTTCACAAACCAGAGCAACGTCATGAGATACGACCCGGCATTAAAGGCAAAGTGCAGCAGGATCGTGTAACGGAGCTTTCCAGTGGTCACGAGCACCCAGCCAAAAATGAGGCCGGCGGCACCCGCATAGCAGCCCTGCACCCAATTCATGTGCATAAAACCGAAGATTGCCGCCTGCAGCACAATCGCCGCGGCGATACCCCACGTGCTTGGGGCCGCCCAGGGCACCATGGCTCCGTCCTGCGCGCTCGCACGACGCCGGCGCTTCCAAAGTGGGCGGCACTGTGGATTAAACGCACGCAGTGAGAACTCAAAGATGACGCCGCGCACCAGGAGCTCTTCGCAAAATGGCGCGCCAATCACCGTGGTCAGAACGGCCAGATAGCTCGTGTCGCCCATGCCTGTTTCCTCGACGAGCTCGCCATAGTCTGCCGCAACCTCGGGCAGCAGCGACAGCACGCCGTCGCATAGGTAGCTAATGACCACCTGCATGGACAGGCCGATCACGACAACGCAGACGATGCGCTTCCATACCGCGCCTGCTCCCCCACCGAGCGGGCGCTCGCCTTGCCGGCGCGCCATGAAGGAGCGGGGCCACAGATAGCGCCACCACAGCAGCGCCATAAAAAACGACGCCGTCTGAGCGGCGGCCTGGAACCATTGGATATCGAGATTGTCGATCGGATAGCCCGTCAGCACCGATACGGCATCGAGAACTGAAAACAGAACCACGCTCAGGGCTATATCGGCAGCAACAACGCCAAAACAGGCAAGCGCCCAAATCATCGCATTGAGCATGCCAACCTCCTCAAAACCGTTCCCTAGTTCTACCACAACTCGGCAGAGAGCTGATCCCATGGGGACGGAGGAAAACGGATCACTTATTGATGAGAATCGGGCGCAGTGCCAAAGGCCCCGCTGGGCGAAATGTCGAACGGAAAGGTGCCGCAGCGATTAAACGCGGCGATAAACATGCGGATGGCGTTGGACGGCGTGGTGCCTACGAGTTGGGTTGCCGCCGCGAAGGCCGCCTTTTCCTCGGGTAAGACCTTCGCGACAACCGGGGTCATGTGTTCTGCCATGGCGCTTCCTTTTTGAAACGACGGTGGTGCGGATAGATGCGGGCCACGCGGCTGGGCGACGGGCTGTGAAGGCAACCCGATTGGCCCGCATCTGGAGTTTGTTTCTACGGCGTTGGTATTACTTGGTAATCCTAGGTATTACCCCGCAGATAGAATACCATACCCGACCCCATGGGAACGGAGAAAAAACGGATCATTTTGTTGCTGAGTAAGTATTTAGAGCGTGATGATGTCCGAGATATTGAGGGCCTGAGCGTCGACGGCATCGTGCGTGACAAGCAGCAGCATGCGGCCGTCGAGCGCCGGCGCCCAGGGCGCACGATCGCCCACGGCGAGCGCAAGCTCCGCAGCAGCCCTGCCGCTCGCAGAGCCGCCTGCACGCCCATAACTGCCCTCGCCTTCTGATTCGCGCACGGCGCGGAAGGGACGCGGCGAACGTCGGCGTATGGCGCGCCCAATCTGGGCTTCCGGCGCATGGCGCCCTATTGTCTTGCATATTTTCGCTTGTGCCATGCATAAATAGACGGGGGCGCCCCTTCCCGTCCCAACGTACCCCCGCTTGGACCGTGCAAAAATCGGAGTATTCAGCATCGCGGTCCCCGCCGGCGACGCCGCGAACCGGGAGCATCGCGCGGCCGGCGTCGCTTTGGGGCACGGCACGGCGAGAAACGCGCGCTATCGCCACGCCGTACGCCGTCTGCCAACCCAAATCGCCCGTCAAGGGATCTCGCGAGATCAAATAGGCGCTTCCGGCGCGTATGCAGCCACCCCGGCTTGCTGAAAACTCCCGAAAATGCACGGCGCGCCCCGGGGGACCCGTGCGTGCCGTGAAAAAACACGCCCGCATCCAGAAGAATGCGAGCGTGGAAGCCGGGTGGCGGCAAGGGCGCCAGGCAGCGGGCGGAATCCCCGGCGTGTCCGCCCGGGCACCGCAGCCGCCGCGCGTCAGCAGAAAACCTCATGCCCTGCGTTGATGTCAGAGAGCCCATCCCCCATATCAATCCTTTGCGCAAAACGGAAATGCCCCGCCCACGCAATCACGTGGACGGGGCATTGCTCATGGTATGCGGCCAGCGACCCTGTTGCTTTTACTTAAGCTCGGGCCAGTAACCCTTGTTGGCCTCGATCATGTCGTCGAGAACCTCCTTGGCGACCTTCATCGACGGCACGGTCT
>USMH01000031.1 GCA_900555745.1 uncultured Collinsella sp. | reverse complement strand
AGGAATGGATAGAGTTTTTCTGCAACAGTCTTCTCGAGAGTGCGAAGGACTCGGTAGGGTCTTTAAAAAACCTTGTTGACCTCCATAACCGTTCCACAGCAACCATTACCGAAAATCTCGGAAGGACCGCTGCAAACGGGCAAAGGCTGTTGGGCATTCTTGAAGAGCACCCCATCGTCGACACCGCATTCATCGCTGCCCAACTCGATATCGGCAGGAGTACCGCGAGCTCGCTCGTCAAATCATTTGAAGAATTGGGTATCCTCCGTCCGCTCGACGAGTCAAGACAGAGATACCGGCAGTACGGGTATGAAGAGTATCTTTCGATTCTCAGGGAAGACGCCGAGCCGATTAGATAGGCACCGCAGCCCAGGCAAATTAAAGCGAGCGCGGATAATCTCCCACTTTGAGCCCGCACACAGGCCAAAAACGGGAGATTATCCACGCTCATTCCTGAGTAGTCATTTATGAACGTCCCCAATGACTAGTCCGGCAACGCCGATGTTTCGGCAACGACAGCGAGCGAGCCGCATTCGGAGCAAGACGACGCCGCAGGTAGAGAACGGACAGCGAGCGGGTCGCATTTGAGACAAGGTGACGTGAAACGAAAGGGCGCTGACCTTCTGGTCGCGCCCTTGAAGTTGAACGTCAGATTGTCCAAATGCGGCCCGCGCAGCGTCGAGCAGTTACGGCGTTTGGTAAAACGCCGTAACTAACGTGCTCCGTACTGCTCGTAGTAGGCGTCGATGGCGGTCTTGAGCTCGTCATCGATGACGACCTTGCCGTCGATCTCGTGGTTATAGAGGGTCTCGACGACCTCGGCCATGGAGACGATGCTCGCGACGGGGAAACCGTACTTGGCCTCGATCTCCTTCTGGGCGGTGGTCACGCCACCCTTGCCGACCTCCATGCGGTTGAGGGACACGATCAGGCCCTTGATCTCGACATCGGCAGCAGCCTTGACCTTGGGATAGGTCTCGTCGATGGACTTACCGCTGGTGGTGACGTCCTCGACCATGACCACGCGGTCGCCGTCCTGGGGCTCATAGCCCAGCAGGTTACCCTTGTCGGCGCCGTGGTCCTTGGCCTCCTTGCGGTCGCAGCAGTACTTGACCTCCTTGCCGTACAGCTCATGGTAGGCAATGGCGGTCACGACGGCCAGCGGAATACCCTTGTAGGCCGGTCCAAACAGCACGTCAAAGTCGTCGCCAAAGTTATCGTGGATGGCCTGGGCGTAATACTCGCCCAGCTTCTTGAGCTGATAGCCCGTCACGTAAGCGCCGGCGTTCATAAAGAACGGGGACTGACGGCCGCTCTTGAGCGTAAAGCTGCCGAACTTAAGGACGTCGGACTCGACCATAAACTTGATGAACTCTTGCTTGTAAGCCTCCATGCGGGCTCCTCTCGTAATCGCGTGCGTGCCTTCCAGTTTAGCGCAGGCGAAGCGTAGATGCGGGCGCGCTTTGGGGCCACGGCATTCTGTAAAGGCTTTGTCAGGGGGAATGGTTTTCCGAACAATGGGGTTGACATGTCAAACCCCCTCATCAAGAATACGGGCGGATTAAAAAGGGGTACGAGATACCCAAAGCGCGCTGCGCTCAGCCTTTAGGAGGTGTGCCATGGAAGGCAGTCCTAGTCGAAAAACCTGCATGTCACCCTCGGCACGCCGCGAGGACTCCGCACACGCATAAACGCCACCGGCAGATCGCCAAAACCACCGCAAAGGCGCGCTGCACCCTTTGTGGGCTCAAGAGCTTGACGTGAGCGACATCTAGGTTTTTTGAAGCAAATACGACACGTACGCTAACTCCCCTCAACAAGGAGGACCCTATGCTGATGCTCAAAACCGTCACGGTACTCGAAGCCATCTCCAAGCGCCGCCGCACGGCGCGCCCTGCCGCTCATACCGGCCTGTCCAAGAACACCATATTCGCCGCCACCCATTGTGCCGAGGACGCCCTCGTACTGCTTGACGCCACGGCAAACGGCCTCACCGTCGAGCAGGCAACTGAGCGCCTGAACGCCGTCGGCCCCAACACCATCGAGGCAACGACCAAAACGCTCGCCCGCCGCATCGCCGACGCGTTCATCGATCCCTTCGCCGGCATCCTCGCCGCGCTCGCACTGGTCTCGCTCTACATCGACGTGCTCGCCGTGCCCGAACCGCAGCGCGACCCCTCCACGGTCATCGTCATCGGCACCATGCTGCTGGTATCGGGCGGCATGAAGTTTATCCAGGAAGCCCGCAGCGGCAATGCGGCAGAGGCCCTCAAGGACCTGGTCTCCAACACTTGCACCGCCCTGCGCGACGGCGGGCGCATCGAGATCCCCTTCGACGAGCTCGTCCCCGGCGATGTAATCCGCCTCTCTGCCGGCGATATGGTGCCAGCAGACGCCCGCATCATCACCGCGCGCGACCTGTTTGTGATCGAGTCCGCACTCACCGGCGAGAGCGAGGCCGTCGAGAAGACCACCGCCGTCACCGTCGTCGAGGGCGCCGACGGCTCCGCACTGCCACTCTCTGCCTACAAGAACATCGTCTTTACCGGCACCTCCGTGCAAAACGGCGCCGCCATGGCGCTTGTCGTTGCCACCGGCTCGGACACCTACCTGGGCGGCATCGCCAAGATGCTCAACGGGCGCGGCGAAAAGAGCGCGTTTGACCGCGGCGTCTCGAGCGTCTCCATGCTGCTGGTGCGCCTGATGCTCGTTATGGCGCCGGCCGTCTTTGCCATCAACGCCGCCACCAAGGGCAACGTCATCGACGCGCTGCTGTTCGCCACGAGCGTGGCCGTGGGCATCACGCCGCAGATGCTTCCCGTCATCGTGACCACGAGCCTGTCGCAGGGCGCCAAGGACCTCGCCCGTCGCCAGGTTATCGTCAAGGAGCTGCCGGCGATTCAAAACCTCGGAGCGATGGACGTCCTGTGCTGCGACAAGACCGGCACCCTCACCGAAGACCGCATCGTGCTCGAGCGCTACCTCAACACCGATGGCAACGAGGACGCGCGCGTGCTGCGCCATGCGTTTTTGAACAGCTTCTTCCAGACCGGCCTCAAAAATCTTATCGACCTGGCCGTAATCGACCGTGCCGATGTGACACCCTCGACCGTCGCACCCGATTCCATGCTGGGCCAGAGCCTGCGCGACCGCTACACCAAGGTCGACGAGGTTCCCTTCGATTTCTCGCGCCGTCGCCTGAGCGTAGTTGTCGCCGACGCCCAAGGCAAAACCCAGATGGTTACCAAGGGCGCCGCCGAGGAAATGCTCGAGATCTGCTCCTTTGTCGAGATCGATGGCATCGCTCAGCCGCTCACCGACGAGAAGCTCGCCCAGATTCGCAAGCAGATCGCCGGACTTAACGCCGAGGGCCTACGCGTAATTGCCGTGGCGCAGAAGACCAATCCGCGCTGCGTGGGCGAGTTTGGCATCGCCGACGAGTGCGACATGGTGCTGATGGGCTTTTTGGCCTTCCTCGATCCGCCCAAAGCAAGTGCCGCGGGCGCCGTCGCCACCCTCGAGGCCAAGGGCGTGGCGGTCAAGGTCCTAACCGGCGACAACGACCGCGTCGCCGCCACCGTCTGCGAGCAGATTGGTATCGATGCGAGCAACGTCTTGCTCGGCTCCGAGATCGATGCGCTCGATGACGCCGAACTTGCCGAGCGCGCCGAGAAAACCCACCTCTTCGCCAAGCTCTCGCCGCTGCAGAAGGCGCGCCTGGTACGTGTCATGCGCGAGATGCTCGGCCACACCGTGGGCTTTATGGGCGACGGCATCAACGACGCCGCCGCCATGCGTGCGAGCGATTGCGGCATCTCGGTCGATTCGGCCGTCGATATTGCCAAGGAATCCGCCGATATCATCTTGCTTCAGAAGGACCTGGGCGTGCTCGAGCGCGGCATCATCGAAGGCCGCCGCACTTACGGCAACCTGCTCAAGTACCTCAAGACCACGGTGAGCTCCAACTTTGGCAATGTGCTGTCCGTGACCGTCGCGAGCCTGTTCTTGCCGTTTTTGCCCATGAGCGCCCTGCAGCTGGTGCTGCTGTCGCTGGTCTACGAGATCGTGTGCATCGCGCTGCCGTGGGACACCGTCGATGACGCCTGGACTGCCCGCCCGCGTGCCTGGGACGCCGCGTCCATCAAGGGCTTTATGCTCGAGCTGGGCCCCGTGAGCTCGCTGTTTGACATCGTGACCTTCGCCGCGCTCTTCTTTGTCGTATGCCCCGCCGCCGTGGACGCAAGCTGGTCCGAGCTTGCCACCGCGGGCGACGTCGCGGGTATGGCGACCTTTGCTGCGCTCTTCCAGAGCGGCTGGTTTGTCGAGTCCATGTGGTCGCAGACACTCGTGGTCCACATGTTGCGCTCCCCGCATCTGCCGAGCCCGCGCGACCGCGCCGCGCCCGCATTGTGCGTTCTTACCGTGCTGGGCCTGGCGCTCGTCACCTGGCTGCCGGCAAGCCCCATCGCCGATGCGCTCGGCCTCATGCCGCTGCCCACGAGCTTTTTTGGGCTGCTCATTGGCATCGTTACCGCCTATATCGCGCTCACCCAGCTGGCGAAGCGCCGCTACATTGCCCGCCACGGCGAGCTGCTGTAGCAAGTAGACGGAAAACACCCTGCCAGCTGCCGTTGCCACTACCACAGCTGCCAACGCCGCTGCCGTTGCCTCTGCCGCCGCCGCAGTCTATCCCCCCAGCAGTTGCGGTGAAATAGTTCCTGTTTAAAGCCCCGTGACTTTAATTTAGGGACTATTCCACCGCAACTTATTGGGAAATTAGCTAGTCCTTGGGCGTCCAGGACCAGAAGAAGTTGATAAGGGCCACACGCGAGGCGGTATCGGTCTTCTTGTTGATTGAGGAAATGTGGCGATAGAGCGTGGAGCGCGAAAGGAAGAGCGTTGTGGCGATGTCCTGAACGCTCTGGTCCGAAACGACCAATACCTCAAGAATATCGCGCTCGCGCTCTGTAAGCCCAAAGGTGGCGACGAAAGCATCGAGGCGTTCATCGGACGTGAGCTCCGCTGCCTCCACGGGCTCGGGGTCGGAGCATGTGGGCGCAAGATCCCCACCAAGATCGTCCGTGGCAAGCGGCAGGCCATCCTGCATCACGGCATCATCGGCTCGTTGCCCCAACTGCCCCAGCAGCGTAATCGCAATGCCCACAAACATCACGAGCGCCGCACCGACCGCAGCCAGCACGTTTTGACTCGAGATGATCGCCACCGCCGGCGCCGTCACGAGCATCGAGCACACGTTGTTGACGACGCGACCCATGCACGGCCAAAAATATGACCAGCGCGCATAGAGCGAGACGGCGGCATATTTTGTGGTAAAGAACACCACGAAAAAGCCCGAGCCCAGATAAAAGATGATCGTGGCAGCAAGCTCGTTGCCGCCATTACCATCGACGATGAGCACAAAGAACGAAAGCGTGGACAGTATGGCGGCACATGTCATGCCGATATTCATATACGAGCGGCCGTGCAGGTCAAATAGTGCGCCAGCGACCAACGAGCTCACGACAAGCAGCAGGCGCGGCCAATCGCCCAAATCGACGGCTCCGACAGCATGCAGGGTCGTGAAGCCCGCGTTGAGAGCGGCGAATACGCTGGAAAGATACGCCGTCGCCACGGTCAGGCGAACTACGGCGCGACGGAATGCCGCCTTTGCCTCGGGATCGTCATGCCACTTGGCGCCATATTCCAGAGCATCTACCGAAAGCCCGGCAGCACTGGGTTCAAAGTTGGGATCGGACTCGTCGCGCAGCTTGGCGCGTCGGGCACCGTGGAGCAACGCCACCTGCGCGATCGCACAGACGACCAGAACAGCCTGCTGAGGAATGCCGACAGGCATCACCATGTGGTTGAACACCTGTACCAGAACGCCCATGGCATAGGAAAGTGCTGCGGCGCGCGCCAAGCAGGGCGTCCGCGCAAAGCGTCGCGCAAAGTTTGCGTGGGCAGTCGATCCGCAGTAGCCCAGCGCGCAGCACGCCACCAAACCGCCGGCAATTACCACCTCAACCTGAACCGCCATAATCAACAGCAGCAATGCCGCCACCAGCAAAACGCCCGTGACGTCACTCGTTGCGTCGATAGCATGGGGACGGCGATAGTACAGAATGGGACGCACAAAAAAGCCAATCACGCTCGCGCCGATGACAAGGCTCTCATAAATAGCGACCTCGTTCGGAGACACGAACTCGGCCATGCGCACATCAAAAAGATACTCGCACGCCAAAAACGTGAAGAAGAACAGCGCCAGGCATATAATCTCCCGAATGCCCCGACGCAAATATGCGGTTGTGTCTCCCATGCCCCTCACGGTTAACCCCCGGCCGCTCAATTGTCTGGAATCTATTTTAATAAAGAATCAATCTCAATATCAAAGCCAAGCTCGAAATGCTGCCAATTCGACCCCAGTCGTCCACATCACGCCGCGATTTTGAGCCGCATGGACCAGATGGGGCACGCGCGACCTCTAGCTCGGCAAGGAGTGTCTCCAACTGCCACTCATTTAAGTACGTCCCCAATGAGTACCTTCGGCAAAGAGTGTCCCCCGCGACTAGTCGTTTAAGAACGTCCCCAATGACTAGTCAAAAATGGGCCATGTGTCCCAGTTGTGGAGACTCGTTGAGCCGTCTGGGTATCGTGAAAGATCGCGCGCTCGCCCATCATCAAAAGTGACACACGCTACCTGTTGATGGGAGGCAGCCATGGGCTTCTTTGACAAGATGTTCGAGAAGAAAGAGTGCGCGATTTGCGGTACCGAGCTGGGACTTTTGGGAAAGACCAAGATCAGCGAGGGCTACCTGTGCAAAGAGTGCGTCGGCAAGCTCTCCCCCTACTTTCACGGCTATCGTTCCAGCACCGCGGACGATATCCGTGAGCAGCTCGCCTACCGCGAGGCCAATGCCGAGCGTCTGGCGTCGTTCAACCCCACGCGCACGCTCTCTGCCGGGCGCACCAACATCATGCTCGATGAGGACGCGGGCCTGCTGATCATCACTTCACAGAGCCGCTGGCGCGACGCCAATCCCGACATCATCGAGTTCTCACAGGTACTCGGCTGCGATATGGATATTGACGAGCATCGCACCGAGATCTATCGCGAGACCAAGGACGGCGAGCGCGAGAGCTACAACCCGCCGCGCTACGACCTGGATTACGACTTTAACCTGACCATCCACGTCAACACGCCGTACTTTACCGAAATCAACCTGCGCGTAAACGACTCCACCATCGATCAGCGCGGCTCCATCGAATACCGCGAGGCCAAGCGCCAGGCAACCGAGGTCCGCGACGCGCTGGTGCAGCTGCGTCAGGAAACGCGCGACAGCGTCGTGGCCGCTAAGGCCCCCAAGACCTCGGTCACCTGCCCCTTCTGTGGTGCAACCACCATTCCCGATGCCAGCGGGCGCTGCGAATACTGCGGCGGCGCCATCGGCGCATAGTCTCCGGCACGGAAAGGACCGATCATGGCCTTCGAGAGTGTCAACTATCAGTGCCCCGCGTGTGGCGGCCCCCTTCACTTTGCCAGTGCCGAGCAAAAGCTCGTCTGCGACTACTGCGATTCGCGTTTTGAAGTCGAAGAAGTCGAGGCCCTCTATCGCGAGCGCCAGGACAAGGCAGATGCCAAAGCCGATGCCGCGGCCGCGGTCCCCAAGCCTGCTGTCGACGATGCCGTGCAGGAGCTGGCTCAAAACGCCGGCTACATCTGCTCGTCGTGCGGCGCCGAGCTCGTGTCCGACGGCACCGTCGCCGTCACCACCTGCCCGTACTGTGGCAACTCTGCCGTAGCGCCCGGTCAGCTTTCGGGCGACTTCTCACCCGACCTGGTGATCCCGTTTAAACTCGGACGCGACGACGTCCTGGCCGCCCTTAAGGAACACTACAAGGGCAAGATATTGCTGCCCAAGAGCTTTGTCACCGGCAACCATATCGACGAAGTCCAAGGCGTTTACGTGCCGTTTTGGCTTTACGGCGCCCGCGTAGACGGCGAAGTGTGCTTTGATGCGACCAACGAGACCGTGACTGAGGAATCCGATCGCACCGTCACGACCACCGACCACTACGACGCCTACCGCAAGGGCAATATCTCGTTTGAGCGCGTACCCGTCGACGGATCGTCCAAGATGCCCGACGGCCACATGGACGCCATCGAGCCGTTTGACTATGACGCGCTGCGCCCGTTCTCGGTCGCGTATATGCCCGGCTACATCGCCAACCGCTACGACGAGGATTGCGAGACCTGCAAGGCGCGTGCCGAGCACCGCATGGAAGAAAGTACGATCTCGGCCCTGCGCGAGACCGTCGTCGACGAATATGACGATGCCACGGTCGAAAGCAAGCAGCTCGACTACACCTGGGAAGACAGCGACTACGCCCTGTTCCCCGTGTGGATGCTTTCCACCTCGTGGAACGGCAAGAGTTATCTGTTTGCCATGAACGGCCAGACCGGTCGCATGGTCGGCGAGCTCCCCTGCTCCAAGCCCAAGCTCGCCATCGCCTCGGTGCTGTTCTTTGTGATCGGGTTTGTCCTCTCCCAGATTCTCTTTATGGGTGGGAATGCCTTCGATCCGGATTACCTCACCTTTGATATCGAGGGCATCCTCATCAACATCGTCGCGCCGCTGATCATCGTAATCATCGCAGACGTGCTGCTGGTGGGCCAGCTCAAGACAGCCAACGAGGCCACCCATGCCGATGAGTACTGCGGCGAGCTTGACCTGACCGAGAAACACGACACCTTCAGCC
>USMH01000030.1 GCA_900555745.1 uncultured Collinsella sp. | reverse complement strand
GCTTTACGCCGGAGTTCGTCAACGCGTACTTCGCCGGCACGGTGAGCCGTGTGGGTGGTATGGGCGTCGAGGATGTCGAACGCGAGCAGAATGAGCGCTATGACGCCGCGCTCGCCATCCTTAAGAGTCCGGCTCCCGATCAGCTGCCCACACTGGGTCTGACCAAGTGGCGCCCGCTCGGCGGCGAGGATCACCTGATCGATCCGCAGACCGTCTATCTGCTGCAGACCGCCTGCCGCGAGGGCAGCTACGACACCTTTAAGGAGTACAGCGAGCGCCTGCACCGCACCGGTCGTGCCGTGCGCCTACGCGACCTGCTCGACTTTAATGCCAGCGGCCGCACGCCGGTTTCGCTCGACGAGGTGGAGCCCGCGCTCAACATCGTCCGCCGCTTTAACACCGGCGCCATGTCGTACGGTTCCATCAGCAAAGAGGCACACGAGTGCATGGCCATCGCCATGAACCGCCTGCACGGCCGTTCCAACTCGGGCGAGGGCGGCGAGGATCCGCGTCGCGAGACCCCGCTGGCTAACGGTGACTCCAAGAATTCCGCAATCAAGCAGGTGGCAAGCGCGCGCTTTGGCGTGACGAGCCGCTACCTGTGCAGCGCCTTCGAGATTCAGATCAAGATGGCCCAGGGCGCCAAGCCCGGCGAGGGCGGTCACCTGCCCGGCAAGAAGGTCTACCCTTGGATTGCCGAGGTCCGTCAGTCCACACCCGGTATCGGCCTGATCTCGCCTCCGCCGCACCACGACATCTACTCCATCGAGGACCTGGCGGAGCTTATCTTCGATCTTAAGAACGCCAACCCCGGCGCACGCGTGTCGGTCAAGCTGGTCAGCGAGGCCGGCGTCGGCACCATCGCCACCGGTGTGGCCAAGGGTGCCGCCGACAAGATCTTGATCGGCGGCCACAACGGCGGCTCCGGTGCTGCGGCGCGCGATTCGATCTGGCACGCCGGTCTGCCGCTGGAGCTTGGCCTTGCCGAGGCTCAACAGACGTTGCTGCAAAACGGCCTGCGCTCGCGCGTGGTACTCGAGGCCGACGGCAAGCTCATGGACGGCACCGACGTCGCCGTCGCCTGCCTGCTGGGTGCCGAGGAGTTTGGCTTTGCGACCATGCCGCTCATCTCCATGGGCTGCCTCATGCAGCGCGACTGCCAGCAGGATACCTGCCCGGCCGGCATCGCTACGCAAAACTGCCGTCTGCGTCGCGGCTTCCGCGGCAAGCCAGAGCACGTCGAGCACTTTATGCTCTTTGTTGCCGAGCAGCTGCGCGAGGTCATGGCGAGCCTGGGCTTCCGCACCGTCGACGAGATGGTCGGCCATCCCGAGTGCCTGCGCCAGATCGAGGTCCCGGGCAACCGCAAGGCCAACCTGCTCGATCTGTCGCCCGTGCTGGCAAGCGCGACCTGTGAGTTTGGTGCCCACATCCCGGGCGCCGACGGCCGTCACTTCCTGCCCCAGATGGCTGCCGACAGCGAGCTCGACAAGACGCTCGACTCCACGTTGTTTGTGCCCTATACGGCCGATGCCCGTGCGCACCTGCGTCCGATTCGCTTCCGCGCCGATATCGCCAACGTCAACCGCTGCGTGGGCACCATCCTGGGCAACGCGGTGACCAAGGCGCATCCCGAGGGCCTGCCCGCCGGCTCCATCACCATCGATTGCGATGGTTCGGCCGGTCAGAGCTTTGGCGCCTTTCTGCCGCGCGGCATTACGCTCAACGTGTGCGGCGACGCCAACGATTACTTTGGCAAGGGTCTTTCGGGCGGCGAGGTATCGGTGCGCCCCAACCCGCATGCGACCTACAAGTTCGACGAGAACATCATCGTGGGCAACGTTGCGTTCTTTGGTGCCACGAGCGGCCGCGGCTTCATTAACGGTCTTGCCGGCCAGCGTTTTGCCGTGCGCAACTCTGGTGCCACCGTGGTGGTCGAGGGCTGCGGCAACCATGGCTGCGAGTACATGACGGGCGGTCTGGCGCTCATCCTGGGCGAGGTCGGGCAGAACTTTGCCGCCGGCATGACGGGCGGCGTGGCCTATGTCTTTGACCAATACGGCACGCTCGACGCCCGCGTGAACCACGAGAGCGTGGAGCTCAAGGCCCCGACGGCCGACGAGCTGGCGCAGATTCGTGCGCTCATCCAAGAGCACGTGGATGCGACGCAGAGCCCGCGCGGCATTAAGCTGCTCTACAGCTTTGAGACGATGAGTAAGCACTTTGTGAAGGTCATTCCGACCGAGTACGAGCGCGTGCTGGCGATTGTCGCTGTGGCCGAGGCCGTGGGCAAGACGCATGCACAGGCTGAGGAGCTGGCGTTTGACATTGTGACCGGTCGCGCGAGTGCCGCGGATGTCGCTCGCTTTGATGTGGCGGGTGGTGTCGCTGGCGCTGTGCCCGCCGCCAGCTCTGTTGCTTCAACCAAGAAGGAGGCGTAAGTGCCATGGGTAAGCCCGGTGCTTTTCTTGATATCGATCGCGTGACCCACGGGCTGCGCCCCGTGGAGGAGCGCAGCCGCGATTTCGATCCGCTGTACGTGGAGCTCGACGACGATGCGCGCCGTGCCCAGGCGAGCCGCTGCATGATGTGCGGTGTGGCGTTTTGTCAGATGGGTGCGAGCTTTGGCAAGGCGCGTCCGAGTGGCTGCCCGCTGCACAACCTGATTCCCGAGTGGAACGAGCTAGTGTATCGCGGCCGCTGGGACGAGGCTGCCGAGCGTCTGTCACTCACCTCGCCCATGCCCGAGTTCACGAGCCGCGTGTGCCCGGCGCTGTGCGAGGCTGCGTGCAACCTGGGCTCGGTCGACGGCCAGCCCACGACGATTCACGACAACGAGCGCGCGATCAGCGACCATGAGTGGGCAAATGGCGGTCCGCGCCGCTTTGAGCCGGCGGGAGAGGACGCGCCTCCGGTCGCCGTGGTTGGTTCCGGCCCGGCTGGCCTGGTGGCTGCGTGGGAGCTCGCGCGTCGCGGTGCCCGCGTGACGGTGTTTGAGCGTGACGACCGCCCGGGCGGCCTGCTCATGTACGGCATTCCCAACATGAAACTCAAGAAGTCCGTGGTCGAGCGTCGCGTGGCGCTCATGCGCGAGTTGGGCATTGTGTTTGAGCTGAGTGCCGACGTGACGGACCCTGCGGTGGCGGCCAAGCTCGATGACTTTGACGCTGTCGTGGTGGCTGCTGGTGCCCGTGCCCCGCGCGGGCTTTCGGCTGCGAACATTGACGCCCCCGGCGTGGTGTATGCCGTGGACTATCTGACGGCTTCGACCGTCTCGGTGCTCGATGGCGGTGAGCCTGCCATCGATGCACGCGGCTTGGACGTCGTGGTCATTGGCGGCGGCGATACCGGTAACGACTGCGTGGGCACCGCGGTACGTCAGGGTGCGCGCAGCGTGCGCCAGTTTGA
The DNA here is from genome assembly GCA_900555745.1 of uncultured Collinsella sp. Lineage (GTDB taxonomy): Bacteria > Actinomycetota > Coriobacteriia > Coriobacteriales > Coriobacteriaceae > Collinsella. The sequence continues at coordinate 5,799 of USMH01000030.1, read as the reverse complement.
GTTCTTGCCGGCGGCGCCTGATGCGCGCGCGGCGAGCAACCCCTGGCCGCAGTGGCCAAACGTTAAGAAGACCGACTACGGCCAGCAGGAGGCCATCGCTGCCATGGGCGGCGAGATGCGCGCTTGGGGCGTGGATACGCTCGAGGTACTGCTGGATAAGAAGGGCACTGCCACGGGCCTGCGCGTGGCCGACCTAGATTGGTCGGCCGGCAAGCCTGAACGCATTGCGGGCTCCGAGCACGAGGTGCCGGCGCAGCTGGTGCTGATCGCCTGCGGCTTTACGGGTCCTGAGCATGGCGTGTTCGATGCGGTAGGCGTGCCTGTTGCCACCGCTGGTCGTCCGCTGCCCGTGATGGCCGCCGAGGGCTCGCATCTTGCGGCACGTGTCGACGGCGTCTCCGCGGATGCCGTGCCGGTGTATGTTGCCGGTGACGCTCGCAACGGCAGCTCGCTCGTGGTGAGCGCCATGGCCGACGCCCTGGCCTGCGCTGCCGAAGTCGCCGAGGCGCTGGAGCTGTAAGGCGGCTGTCCACAGCTGAATCGACAAGGGCTGTCCCCAACGGCTGGCCCAAATGGAACGTCCCCAAGTGCCGGCAGCTGGGGACGTTCCTTATGTGCCGGCATTCGGGGACACTCCTTGCGGGTTTGCGACCGATTTGTTCGTTTGCCGACGCGCGAGTGTCCATTCGGCGTCTTCTTGAGCTGTGGTGCTCTGCTGTTTCTGTGGTGACCGGGGGCGCTTGGCTCAAAAGGGCGGGTTGGCCGTCTATGTTTACCTGCGGTTTTGTTGCGGTGCGCATTTTCGGTCAAGCTTTTCGTCAAGTGTTTGGTCAGCATCTGGTTTGCAGCCGGAGGCCTATTTTGCCCGCGCTGGTCGTGGCTGCCCACCCTCCTCGTAAGCTCAAATTGAGGTCCATCAGTTTGAGGAGGATGCCGTGACTGACCAAGTTTTTGACCGAGCAGAGCTGGCTGAAGCCGTCGGCAACGATATTGCCGACATGGCTCACTTTTGGATGCTGCGGAAGTTTCAATTCCTGGAGTCGGCGCGCGAACAGTTCGAGATTATCGTCGATCCGTGGCTCAGCTATTGCGAGGAACCTTCTCAAAACGAAATCATGGCCTACAACATGGCATTTACCGATTGGCTGCTCTTCGAGCGCCCCTATCGCCATGGTAAGACGCTACTCGAGCTGTATGTTGACGAGCCGCCGGCATCACTTTCGCCTGCCTCGTTTAAGCGGCTCGAGCAGGTACGCGACACGCAGTATTTCTCACGCTTTGGCATTTTGGACAAGGATCCTGCGTCCGGCATGGTCGTGCTGAAGGACACGCACACCGATCATGGCTTTGATGTCTACGACCCGCATATCGTGCAAAAGGAGCATTGGAGCGACGGTGCGATTGCGGTGCGCCTCGCCTGCGTCGACGATGTCTGGCTGACGGCGGGGCAGCTCTACCTCTACGACATAGCGCGCCTGAGCGATACGGCGATCGACGGGCCTGGCGCCGTCCATCCGGAAGACCTGGAAGATGGCTTCGACACCTCGCGTATCAGCTTCTTTCTGAGGCTGGTCCGCGACATCATGGGCGCCCAGGGGCGCTACGTAAAGTCCCTCAACATCTACGAGCAGGAGTGGGAGCAGGGGATGTGACTGGTGTCGCCCTGCTGCCCTGACTTTGTCTCAATCTGTAACGTTTGGCGGCTGTTTGGGCCCGTAACTGTTACAGATTGAGACGGAAGGTTGGCGGCTGCCGAAAGATCTTGTTCTGTAACAACTAGAGGCTCAAAGACTGTCTTCCTGTTACAGATCAAAACATTTGTCAGCGGAGGCAACGGTGACGATGGCCCATTTGTCTGACGTGGTGGTGATGAAAGTGTCTAATACCGTTCTCAAACACAAACATGCGACTCGCAATACGTTGGCGCGGAATAGGATGCTCGCGCGGCTCACGGAGACGGCCAAGCAAGGTGCGCTGCTCGCAACGCATGACAATACCGAGCTCATGTGGCTGCGACGCCATGTTGGAACCGACGATATCGCGGAGCCCGAGCCGTACCTGTTCTGTTTTAAGCATGATTGGGATGCATTGACGCCGGCAGAGCGAGCGCTGAGGACTATCAAAGGGCTTGCGGAATTTCATCCCGATTGGGCGTTTTGGGGTTATGACGCGGCACTTTTGTGGGGTCTGGAGGTGCCGAATGATCTGCTTGGGCCGCGTTTTCTTGTTAAGACGGGTTGTTCGGTGACGTTGAGCAGCGGGTGCAGGTTGTTGCGTCCACAGATGGCGGGCGCGCTCGAGCGTGTTGATGACGTGCGGGTGACGTCGTTTTGGCGCACGGTGGAGGATTGCTTGCTGCGTGCGCCGTTCTCCTACGGGTTGGCGATTGCCGATTCTGCACTGCGGGCGAAAGGCGTATCACGTGGGGATTTGTGCGAGCGCCTCCGCGCCGATTGCGAGGGCAGGCGAGGGTATCGCAGGGCACAGGTGATTGCGTCGTATGCGGACGGGCTGTCCGAAAACGGCGGCGAGTCTCGGTTCCGAGCGTTCTTTATTGCGTACGGCTTTCCGGTTCCGGAGCTGCAGGTGGAGTTTCGCGACCCGCTCGATCCGAGCCAGGTGTTTCGCGTCGACTATTTTTGGCGGCTCGAGAACGGGACGTGTGTCATCGGCGAGCTCGACGGAAAGGGGAAGTACACCTTGCAGAGCGGCGAGGCCCGGGAGTCGGTCGACCCATTCGTGGCAGAACGTCAACGGGAGTCCCATCTGACAATGCTCGGGCACAAGGTGCTTCGGTTTACGTTTGATGAGCTCAAGAATCCGGGGAAGCTGGTTGAGAAGATGAGGCTGGCGGGTATTCCGCGACGGCCCGATTTGGCTGAGGAGTGGAGACGTCAGTGGTATGGGCGCTGAGAGGTTTTGTCTCAATCTGTAACGTTTAGAGGTTATTTGAGCTCGTGACTGTTACAGATCGAGACATTTCCCTGGTGTCGCTGGGGTGGGACTGCAACGTATTCCGTCCCCCACATCCCCTCTTCCCTCCGTTAACCGATGCGTCTGCAGCAATCCAGCGGGACTAGGTGATAATGGACAAATGTTCATGTTAATCGTGAGGGAGGAGCTCGATATGGCGTCTGCCGATCGTTCCACGTTGTTTATCAATGCGACCATTCTGGATGGTTCGGAGCATATGGAGCCGCAGCCCGACATGGCCGTGGCCGTTGAGCGCGGTGTCATCACCTGGATGGGGCCGAGTGCTGTGGCGCAGGCGCCTGCGGGTGCCGAGGTTATCGACCTGGCAGGTGCGTATCTCATGCCGGGCCTCATCAATATGCATGTGCATCTGTGCGGTTCGGGCAAGCCGGTTTCGGCGGGCGATGCGGGTGCGTTGATGAAGAAGCTCGATAATCCCGTGGGGCGCGCCATCGTGCGCCATATCCTCAAAGGCAGCGCCCAGCAGCAGCTTGCAAGCGGCGTGACCACGGTGCGCGGTGCAGGCGACCCGCTGTTTGCCGATCTGGCCGTGCGCAACGCTATCGATGCCGGCAAGTATCAGGGTCCTCGTCTGGTGGCGCCGGGAACGGGCGTTACGGTGCCGGGCGGCCATGGTGCGGGCTTGTTCGCCCAGGTGGCCAACGGTCCCGCCGAGGCAGCCGAACAGGTGCGCGACCTGTATGCGCGCGGTGCCGACGTCATTAAGCTGTTCGTGACGGGCGGCGTGTTCGATGCGACTGAGGTGGGCGAGCCGGGCGTGCTGCGCATGCCGGTCGATGTCGCCGCGGCGGCGTGCAAGGCAGCGCACGAGGCTGGCCTTCCGGTCATGGCCCATGTCGAGAGCACCGAAGGTGTGAAGGCCGCGCTTGAGGCCGGAGTTGACACGATTGAGCACGGCGCTCCGTTGACGCGCGAGATCCTGGAACTGTACCGCGGCGCCGCGGGTACGCAGCTCGAGGGACGTGCGCCGAGTGTGACCTGCACTATCAGCCCGGCGCTGCCGTTTGTATTGCTCGACCCGAAAAAGACCCATTCGACCGATACGCAAAAGAAGAACGGCGATATCGTGTGCTCGGGCATTATCGAGAGCGCCCGTGCCGCACTGGAAGCTGGCGTTAAGGTGGGCCTGGGCACGGACTCGAGCTGCCCGTTCGTGACGCAGTACGACATGTGGCGTGAGGTGGCCTATTTTGCCAAGTATGTCGGCGTGAGCAACGCCTTCGCACTGCATACGGCTACGCAAGTCAACGCCGAGCTGCTGGGGCTGGACGGCGAGACTGGCACAATCGAGTGCGGTAAGGCTGCCGATATCCTGGTGACGCGCGAGAACCCGCTCGATGACCTGTGCGCTCTGCGTGAGCCGATACACGTGATGTGTCGCGGTGATCTGGTGCGCAAACTCAAGGTGAAGCGTATTCCCGAGGTGGACGCCGAGCTCGACACGATTATGGCCATGCCTGCCGAAGCGCTTGCCGAGGAGCTGGCCCGCGACGGTGTGGCGTAGACGAGACAAAGGGACAGCTCCGTTGCCGCATACAAAAAGCCGAGGTCTCAACACGAGGCCTCGGCTTTTTTATCGAACAAATACTTAAGATTTGGGACAAACAAACCTGATTTATTTGTCCCGCGTGCGGGCGCTAGGAGCGGGTTTCCATCTTGGCGTGGCACTTGGGGCAGGTGACGCGAATCTTGCCCTTGCCCTTGGGAACGGAGAGCATCTGGCCGCAGTTGGGGCACTTGAGGTATGCCGTGGTCTTGCGACCCTTCCACATCTTCTTGGCCGTGCGCTTGGCGCGCTCAAAGTCTTCCTTACTGGTGCCGGCCGCGCGTGAGGTGCTGGCCGCTGCGGCCCCGCCGCCCAAGCTGGTGACGAACTTGCCCAAGCCGGGGACATTGGCAGTCGCGGCGACAAAGGTCTCGTTCTCCTTGCGACGTGCATCGATGTTTTTGGACAGGCCGCGCAGCACGCCAATCACGATGACAGCGATGGCGATCCAGCTGAGCCACTGGATGCGGGCTATCGATCCGATCATCGCGATGACGATGCCGGCAAAACCCATCACGATGGTGAGCTCGTCGGCGCCATTGCGACCCTTCATAAAGTCATTCATGCAAATTGCCTTTCGTTCGATATACTGCACGCCTTTATACCCGATTTAGAGCAAGGGGGACAGGTTAATCTGCACCAATGTAGCGCAGATTAACCTGTCCCCGGAACACCAAGACGGTGCAAAGAAGTCTGTCCCCAATGCCCCAATTACTTGGAGAGCTTGTCGACGACGCGTTCGATCTCGGCGAGCTTGGCGGCCTTGAGGTCTTCGTCGCCCGATTCGATCGCCGAAGTCACGCAGCCCTCGATATGCGCCTTGAGCACGTCGGCGTTAATGCGCGCGAGGAGTGCCTGTGTGGCCATGAGCTGCGTGGAAATATCGACGCAGTAGCGGTCCTCATCGACCATCCGCAGGATGCCGTCGATCTGACCGCGTGCCGTCTTGAGCATGCGGGTCACCGATTTATGGTCTGCCATCATAGCGGGTCCTCGTTTCTGGTCGATGGGGTCGAATGCTTCTGGTAGCTGCTACGCGGCGGCCACGGACAGGGCGTGGAACTTCTCGCCCACGGCCTCGACAGCGGCGGCGAGCTGCTCGGCGGTCACGGTGTCGGCGCACTCCACCTGGACGGTCTGGGTCTCGTGATCGGCGTCGGCGTCGGTCACGCCGGCTACGTTGAGCAGCGCCGTCTCGACGGTGGCGTCGCAGTGGCCGCACATGAGGCCGGAAGTCTTGATTGTGTAACGCATGGGTA
>USMH01000029.1 GCA_900555745.1 uncultured Collinsella sp. | reverse complement strand
GGACATCGATATCATCCGCTCGGTGGTGCGTATCGTTTCCAAGTTCGTCAACACCGATCAATTCGTTGACCTGCACGGCGTAGTCGAGGAGTTGTGGACCTCGTTTCGCGAGGAGACCAACTTTTTGGCCGAGGCCAAAAACCTCAACGACTTCTACGAGTTCCATAAGAGCGTTCATGGCGTGACGTGCCCTAAATCCTATCTGGACCTGTGCACCGAGCACGTGGTGGTCATGGACTACGTCGACGGCATTTCGATCGCCGATCCTGAACGCTTAGTGGCCGAGGGCTATGACTTGGAAAAGATCGGTGCCGCGATTGTCGAGGACTACTCGACGCAGGTGCTCGACGACGGCTTTTTCCATGCCGACCCGCATGCGGGAAACATCATCCTCAAGGACGGCATCGTCTACTTTATCGACCTGGGCATGGTCGGGCGTATGTCGAGCCATGACCGCGGTATCGTCAAGGACATGATTTTCGCCGTGGCCGAGGGCGACGTGCCCAAGCTCAAGGATTCGCTCATGCGCTTTGCCGTGACGCGCGGCGATTCGGCCGAGCTTGACCATTCGGCCTTTTTGTCCGACTTGGACTTTATTGTTGCCGACTTTGCCGGGCTCGACCTTAAAGACCTGGATATCGGCGAGTTTTTGACCTCGCTGTTAAACCTCGCGCGCAAGAATGATGTTGAGCTGCCGAGCGTGGTGACGATGTTCGCGCGCGGCATGGTGACGCTTGAGGGTTTGCTGACCGAGTACATGCCCAACGTCAACATGATCCAGATCATTCAGGCTCATATCAAAAACGAGAAGAGCACCTATGCCCGCATGCGCGAGATGAGCCGCGACTTTGCCGCGAGCAGCTATCGCGCGGCAAAAGGCTCGCTCGAGGCGGCCGAGTATCTGGGCTTGGCTTCGCGCATGCTCACACGCGGCCAGCTTAAGGTGAACACGCAGATCATGAGCAGCGATAAGGCGCTGCGACAGCTGGGCGGAATTATCGACCGCATGTCGATGGCTATCGTGATCGCCGGTCTGTTTATCGGTTCGTCGGTGGTGTACTACGCGCGCATCGAACCGGTTGTCCTCGGCATTCCGGTCATCGGCTTCTTTGGCTACGTGAGCGCGCTGGTGCTGGCGCTTATGCTGGGCCGCGAGATCTGGCGCAACAGCCACGGCGGCAAGCACTAGAGGCTGCGACCGTCACCGCATTTTCCTTTCGCAAACAATAGCTTTTACCTTGGGCTTCGCCTGCGTGCGAGGCCCTTTTGCGTGATAGCATATTGACGGTTTTAATCGATGGCCTAGATGGTGGTGCGGAGACGCACGAATGCGCGGTTTTCCTGCGCGTTTGGGAGAATCGGGGTGCAAGTCCCCGGCTGTACCAGTAACCGTAATTCCTCTTGGCTCGGGATGTTCGCGTCGCAGATCGGACGGCGCGCCTGAGCCGTTAAGGTTAAGTCGGATCGCCTCCCATCTTGCATGCGGCTGCGGCGTATGCCGCCGGTGTGCATAGGGCTCTGGAGGGAAGGGGGACCCCGATGGGGGAACTCGAGCGCAACATGCGCGATGACGTGGGGCAGCCTCAAGGCAACGCTCCAAGTACAGACAATGGGGGACAAATGGATATGTTTGAGGACAAGCGTGAGCGCGCCTCGTTGCATCGCCGTGGCGCGATTGCACGCGGTGTAGCCAAGCGCGGCCTGGTGGCATTCCTGGCCTTCGCGATGGCCTTTGGCACCACGCCGGCTCAGCTGTGGGCCGAGGGCGCCGAGGGCATTGCCGAGGCTGTGGTTCAGACTGCGACGCCGAGTGAGGGCGCGGGGGCCGCGGACGGTACTGCCGACCAGGGCAAGGCCGAGGTTTCGGATTCCGGGAGCGCGCCTGCAGCTAGTGCCGCCACAACAGAGGCAGCAACTGGCGACGAAGGCTCGGCGACGGGGGAGAGCCCTGCCACGAGCGAGCAGTCTTCGACGGCATCCGCTGGCCAAGCGGGATCTGCCACCGCGGCTGTCGTCCAGACAGAGAACCCGACAGAAACCGGCGATGTCGCCAAGAAGCAAGTCGAGGTCTCGTTCTCGATTATCGGCACCGATGCCGACGGCAAGGCTCAGACCTGGGTGGCACCTACGCAGCTCAAGCTCGACGAGGGCGCGACGGCTGCGGATGCCTTCATTAAGCTGCAGGAGAAGACGGGCTTCAAGGCGAAGTACGATCCGAACACGGCATACGGTTTCTACCTCGAAAGCATCACATCCCCGAGCGATGGCCGCACGCTTGCCTACGATCCGACGACTTATGCCTACTGGCAGCTGTTCGTCGACGGCGCGTCTTCCTCGGTTGGCGCGAGCAGCGTTAAGCTCACCCAGGGGCAGAAGATTGAGTTTGCCTATACGGCTGGTAGCGCGTCCCCTGTCGTTAAGGACCAAGTTGCCGCAAATGTGACCGTCATTGGTCGCGATGCCCAGGGCAAGACTCAGACTTGGGTCGATAACGCACAGTATGTGGTGACGTCCGGCTCGAGCGCGCTTGACCTTACGAAGGTCGCGCTCGAGGCGAATGACATCGACGCCGTTGCTGCGGGCTCCTTCATTCTGAGCCTTAAGTACAACGGCGTTGAGCTGGGTACGCCGCTCGATTATTCGACCTATTGGCAGCTGTTCATCAACGGCAAGTCGAGCGACTACACGGCAGACAATGTCACCATCCACGCCGGCGATACCGTCACGTGGTTCTACGGTGGCTGGGGCGACCAGTTGCCGTCCGATTCTGTTCATGCTTCCGTTCAGGTACTTGGTAAGGACAAGGACGGCAAGCAGCAGGTTTGGGCTTCGACGGGCCAGACGAGCCTCAAGGCAGGCTCCACTGCCAAGGATCTCCTTGAGCAGACCGGCCTTACTCTCGATGCTGGCGAATCGTCTTGGGGCTGGTTCCTCAACGGCATTTATTCGCCGTTCGATGGTAAGTCCTATGGCTGGGATGCTGCGACCAATAGCTATTGGCGCTTCTACGTAAATGGCAAGTTCGCCGACGTTGGCGCCGGTGCCTACGAGCTCCAAGAGGGTGACGCCGTCACCTTTATGTATGGTGCTGACGCCGATGCCCTCCCCGGTCAGGTGCTTGGATCCGCCGATGTTATCGGTCCCGATGTCAACGGGAACAATACGCGTTGGGGCACTGCAAGCAATGTTTCTCTGCCCGAAGGCTCCACGGCCCAGAACCTTATTGAGGCAGTTCTGAAGGCCAAGGGCGTTACGTACAACGGCTCCCAGAGTGGTGAGTACTGGTTCCTGAATTCCATTACTTCGCCGTTCGATCACAAGCCGTATGGTTGGGATGCTGCAACCAATAAATATTGGCATCTGTATATCAACGGAGAGCCCTCCTTACTCTGCGCCAATCAGATTACGCTCCAGAGCGGCGATAAGGTCACGCTTGCCTATACCACCGATAATTCGCCCATGCCCGATCCCGACAAGATTGTCGTGGATCCGAGCGCGACGACTCCTGATTGGGATGCCGAGTGGGCCGGCTACGGCAACAGTGGCAACGGTTCGACCGTAACGGATGCCAAGACGCCTGCGCAGGCCGCCGGTCTTAAGTGGGCCTTCGATTGGAAGGCCGAGTCTGGTCAGCAGTATGCCAACTGCAGCGAGCCTGTCATCGCTAACGGCTTTGTGTACATCGCGACCGAGAACGAGCTCATTAAGATCGATTCGTCCACGGGCAAAAAGGTTGCCTCTGCGCCGCTTGCCTCCAAGGTGAGCTATACCTCTCGTCCGATCTATACCAATGGCCTTATCATCGTTCCGCTCAACGGCGGTGCGGTCCAGGCGATTACTGCAGACAAGCTGATCTGCAAGTGGCTGACGCCTGGTTTGACGGACTTGACGCAGAGCTCCTGCACCGTCGTTTCGGACGGCGAGTACGTCTATGTAGGCTCGGTCGATATTTCGTATGACGAGAATTACAACGCGACCTATGGCAACGGCTCCTTTGCGCGCATTAAGATTGCCACGGGCGAAGTTTCTTGGCAGAACATCGACCCTGCCGAGGGCTATTACTGGACTGGTGCGGCTTTGACGGATAAGTATGCCATCGTTCCTACGAGCGCGGGTACGCTTAAGTGCATTGATAAGACGACGGGCGATGTCGTTTCGACCATGAAGCTCGGCGCTGTCGCAAATGCCGATTGCATTGCCGATCCGTCCAATGGTTCGACCTTCTATCAGATGACGCACGACGGAAAGCTCCATGTGATTTCGCTTTCGGCGAAGGGCGTGCTGAGTGAACAGAAGACGGTCGACCTGGGTCTTACGAATAACATGAGCGCCCCGGCGATGTCTGGCGACAACTTGATTGTCGGCGGACAGACGGCTACTGGCTCTGCTCTGGTTCTCTATAACCTGAAGACGGGTAAGACCACGATGGTCGCTGCTGCCGACGGCAAGGCGCTGCCGGCTGGCCTCAACGGTATTGCTGCTACTCCGCTGGTGAGTGTTCAGGGCGGCAAGACCTATGTGTACTTCACCGTTAACAGCGCGGATAGCAAGGATTACGTCAACTACTCTGCTGGTGGTGGCGTGTATCGCTATACGCTCGGCGATGCAGAGGCGACGCAGATTTATGATGCGGCTGGCCATTACCAGTACTGTGACTCTCCGGTCATTGCCGATGCTTCTGGCAATCTCTACTACATTAATGATTCGGGCACGCTGTTTAAACTTGGAGCTGTCGAGTCTTGGACGGTTGCCTTTAATTCTAATGGCGGGTCTGCTTGCGACACTAAGTTTGTTGCTACGGCCGATGGCAAGCTGGTCAAGCCGGTCGATCCGACGCGCGATGGCTACACTTTCGGCGGTTGGTTCACCGACGAGGCTTGCACGCAGGCGTATGACTTCAGTACGCCGGTGACGGCCGACCTGACGTTGTATGCCAAGTGGACCAAGAATGCCGTTAACCCTGGCGGAAATGGCGGTTCTGGCTCCAATGGCGGCAATGGTGGCGCTGGCAACGGTTCCGGTGCTGGCGCTGGCACGGGTTCCGGCTCCGGCACGAAGGGCCAGCAGGCTGGCGGCGCTGTCGCTCCGGGTCATAAGCCGACGACCAAGACGACGGTGTCGACCAAGACCGAGACCAAGGACAACAAGTCCGACAAGAAGGACTCCGATAAGTCCGATAAGAAGGACGAGAAGAAGTCTGACAAGAAGGACGGCAAGTCCGACAAGAAGTCCGATTCCAAGTCCGATACGGGTGCTGCTTCCACGACCACTGCTAAGAAGTCCTCTGGTGCTTCCGAGCAGGAGACTGGCACCAACCCGCTCGCCATCGTTGGCGTTGCCGCCGGCGTCATCGGTCTCGCCATCGTCGGCGTGTTCGTGTTCACCAAACGTCGGTAGGTGAGGGCTGTGTCCAATAAATCCAAGGACGCTGACCCCAAGCAACCGGATTCCTCGTTCATTCAGTTCGACGATGCAAAGCAACAGGGCGCCGCTTCGGCGGCGTCCGCCCCTCGCCGCAAGGTGCTCCTTGGCGTTCTGACTGCCGCATGCACCATTCTGATCGTCGTCTCGCTGGGTTTCGTCCATCCTTCCACAAGCGGTGCCTGGTCCATCGACTGGATCATTCAGACCGTGACGGGGGAGAGCGTCGTCACCAAGGACACCAAGGCGTCTGGCTCGACTACGACTTCGGGCGAGGCCAGTTCCGAGGACTCCAAGTCATCGAATGATGCAAAAGACGAGTCCAAGGGTTCGAACGACGGCAAGGACGATTCCGAGTCTTCGGACAAGGAATCGGATAAAAGCTCGGATAGCAAGAAGTCCGATGGTCAGAACGGCAAGAAGTCTGGAGATAAATCCGCTGCCCAGAATATGGGAGCCGGCGATACTTCCAATGTGTCTGGTGGTGCTTCTTCGGGCGGTGGCCAGTCGTCTAATGGAGCCTCATCCTCTAATGGTGGAAACGCCTCCTCGGGCGGACAGGGTGGCTCGCAGGAGTCCAACTACGTTACGGTGACGGTTTCAGTCACATCGAGCGCTGTGGGCAATCCCGTGTCCTCTGGCGGCACCTTTACCTTTAACGAAGGCGCCACCGTTTACGATGCCCTGTGCGCGCTGGGCCTTTCGGTCAACGCACACGGCTCATCGTACGGCACGTATGTTTCTGCGATTGGTGGTTTGGCCGAGAAACAGTACGGCGGCACGAGCGGCTGGATGTACTCCGTCAACGGTACAACGCCCATGACGGCCTGCAGTAACTACGTTCTCTCCAATGGCGACAACGTCGTTTGGTATTACGTAACGGGCTAGAGGCCTCGACATAGCGCGCCAGACGGGCGGTTCGGACCAACATCCGGACCGCCCGTTTTTCATGCGAATGGGACTGGGTCGCCGGGTCTCTCTGCAAACAAAAAAACCGGTTGGAACGGGAATTCCAACCGGTTATACATTCAAGCAAATAGTGAATCGACTACGACCGTGCACCCTCGAGGAAGAAGCGGCGGCTGAAGTAGTTGTACCAGGTGACGAGGAACGTGGCGATGGCCTTCATGGCCTGGTAGCCGATGCTCAAAAACGTGACGCCCACAAACATGTACAGGTCGTTGAGGCCCAGGCCGATCACCGACAGGATGGTGAAGATCGTGAACTCGCGCTTGCGGCTCATGCCTTCGCGGTGGTCGAACACGTACTTCATGCTGAGCCAGTAGTTGACCACGACGGACGTGATAAACGAAACCGTGGTGCTCATCAAAAAGTCGAGGTGGAACAGCTCGACGAGCGCAATGAGCATGCCCCAGTCGATGCCAAAGGAGATAAGACCCACGACAGCAAACTTGAGGAACTGCTTGGTATGAGGTTGTGCCAGCGCCTTGCGCACGTAATCACATCCAATGCGTTGATGAATCGAGCAGGGGATACTTTAGATCTTTTGCAAGGGAAACGTAAGGTCTTTGCCAAGAACTATACGAACTCGCCAAATTTTCAAGAGCTAATCCGTAAACGTTGATAATTTGCCCGTAAACGAGCGGCGCCCACGGAAGATACTGCGCTGAGTGCGCGTCATCCGTGGGCGCCGTAATGCTGCAGGGGTGTCGAGCTACTTGGTCTCGTCGCCCTCCAGGAAGATCTTTCGGGTCACAAAGTTGTAGACCATGACAAGCGCGGTGGCGCAAATCTTGGCGATATTGGCCTCGAGTCCCAGGCCGGCGTTGAGCGCCAGCACGATGCCGTCGTTGAGAGCCAAGCCGATCACGGAAAGCACGACAAAGATGATAAACTCGTGGCGGCGGCTCATGCCTTCCTTGTGCGCAAACACGTACTTCATGCTTGCGAGGTAGTTAAAGATGAGTGAGATGATAAAGCCGCTGGTGTTGGCGATTAGGATGTTGAGGCCCAGACCGTAGTGGAGCAGATTCATAATGCCAAAGTCGATAACCGTGGCAATGACACCGACGACGCCAAATTTCATGATCTGCGCAAGGAGCTTTTGCATGGTACCTGCCTTAAGCCGGCGCCGGGGCGCCGTGGGGATGACAAACTTAGCAATTTTAGCCAATCCCCGCGGGTGGTGCTAGGCGCGCTCCTCGATAGCACCGTTTCTATATGCATCGAGGAGCTGGCGCAGGTCCTGGATTTGGCTGCGGATCTTGGCGCCAGTATCGGTGTCGCTTACCATGCGGCGACGGTCTGCTTGGTCAAAACGGTTGGTCTCGCTTTCGATGTCCACGTTGCGCGTGAGTGCCTCGGCAACCGTCGTAAAGGCCCGGTGCGACTTGAGACGGCAGCCGCGCGAGCTCGAGATGAGCGTATAGCCGGCGATGCCCGTCTTGGGATGGTAAGCGCGGCAGAAGCCGCCATCGATGACCAGCAGCTTGCCCTCGGCGCGGATGGGCTGCTCGCCCTTGGTAGTTTTAACGGGCGTGTGGCCGTTGATGATGTGGCCGGTCGGCGAGCATGCCATGGGCGCGACGCCAAACTCGCGCATGATGTCATCGCAGACCGAGGGCGACTTGGTAAGCGTAAAGTACGGATCCATTGGCTCGACCCAGGTGCTCTTATCGGCGATATAGGCGCGCTCAAAGGTACGCACCAGGCGTCCGCTGGCGGGTGAGTTAAAGCCAATCCACAGGTACCACATCCAGTCGAGAGCGTCGCGGTCGCCCACGCGCCAGGCGCGGCGGGCGATGTGGTCGCAAAAATCGAGATAATCGCGGCCAGCGTGCCAGGTGCCCAGACAGTTCATGCTGCTAAAGGTGCCGTCTTCGTTGAGCGGAACGCAGCCGTGGAAGAGCAGGTTGCCGTTGGCGACCTTGTACATCGAGCCGTGGGAATAGAGGAAATCGATATGGCGATGCAGGTGATCGGCGGTGACAAACTCGGACACGAGCTTGTCGATGATGTGCTGCTCCTGGGGCGTGAGCGTATAGGGGTCCGCCGGGTCGACGGTGGGGAAGTCGTTGGTCGTGAGCGGCCACACGCTGCCGTCGGCGAGCGTGACCGTGCCGGTGTCGTGTTCGATCTTGTCGAGTAACAGGCGGTTGGTCATATCGAACTCGGGGTGGCGCTGGATAATCTGGCCCTCGAGCTTAAAGAGCAGCACGTTGATGGCCTTGATCAGCGGGGTGATGGACTCACCGGCGGTATAGGTGGCATCGGCAAAGGCGACAAGCTCACGCAGCGAGATGCCGTAGTCGTTCTCTAGAATTTCGTAGTTGTCGTAGCGTAGGTTGTTGCGCAATACCGTGGCGATGCAGGCGGGCTCACCGGCCGCAGCGCCCATCCACAGCAGGTCGTGGTTGCCCCACTGGATGTCGAGCGAATGGTAGGTGAGCAGGCGGTCCATAATCTTGGCCGCGCCGCCGCCGCGGTCGAAGATATCGCCCACCAGGTGCAGGTGGTCGACGGCCAGGCGCTTGATGAGCGAAGCGAGCGACTCGATAAAGTCGTCGGCGCTGGCGGTCTCCAGGATGGACTCCACGATGCGCTCGTGATAGCGCACGCGATAGTTGTTCTCGTCCGGGTGCGTGTGCAACAACTCGTCGATGATATAGGCGTAGTCGCGCGGGATGGCCTTACGCACCTTGGAGCGCGTGTAGCGGCTTGAAAGCGAGCGTGCGACCATGATGAGCTGGTCAAGCATCGTCTTGTACCAAGTTGGCGAGTCCTCGCGCTGGCTGCGGACCAGCTCAATCTTCTCGCGCGGGTAGTAAATGAGCGTGCACAGCTCGCCCTTTTCGTCAAAGGAGAGCGTGTCGCCAAAAATCTCGTCGACATGCTCGCGCACGACGCCCGAGCAGTTGTTGAGGATGTGCATAA
>USMH01000028.1 GCA_900555745.1 uncultured Collinsella sp. | reverse complement strand
TGTTCGAAGACTCAATATGCAAGTGTCCGTCAATAAAACCGGGGGCAAGATAGCGACCCTGGCAGTCAATGACCTCGGTCGCCTCGTAGGTGCCGGCGGCATCGTCGCGACCGTCGTAGAGCACGCCGACGATTACACCGTCCTTGACGGCAACGCTACCGGGCGCCACACGCTGGCCATACACGTCGACAATCTGCGCATTGGTAAACAGCGTGTCGACGGGCACGCGCCCCCCGGCAGCATCGATCACAGACCTCATGACCTCAACGGACATACATACTCCTTTAACCGTAGAAAACAGCTGCGGAGCGGACGGGCCTTCACCGCAGCAAGCTAATAGCCATTGTATGCCCAAACGATGGGCCAACAATACGCCCCTCCGCTTAACGGCACACGCCGCTCAGCGCAATGGGGGCAGGTTACTTTGCACCAATGGCAAGGAGTGTCCCAAAGTGCCGGCACAAAAGGAACGTCCCCAAGTGCCACAAAAGGAACGTCCCCAAGTGCCAACAACGGAAGCGCCGATGTTTTGGCATCGCCAGCGAGCGGGTCGCATTTGAGACAAGGTGTCGTGAAACGAAAGGGCGCTGACCTTCTGGTCGCGCCCTTGAAGTTGAACGTCAGATTGTCCAAATGCGGCCCGCGCAGCGTCGGCCGGTCCGCCGTTCGTTAGAACGGCGGAACTAAATCAACTTGAAGCCCTTGCGCTTACCCACAGAAAGGGTGTCGCCCAGCTTGAGGGCGCTGGAATCGATGTTATAGCTCTTGGGAGCCACGGCCTTGCCGTTGATTTTGACGCCGCCGCCGTCGATATCACGACGAGCCTGGCCGGCGCTCGCCGAAAGACCCAGGTCCTTGAGCAGGCCGGCGAGGTAGATCTGGCCCTCGTCGTTGACGGTCAGCTCGACATGCTTCTCGGGGAAGTCGGCGAGCTGGCCCTCCTTGAATACGCGGTCGAACTCGGCCTGAGCCTCGTCGCCGGCGCCGGCGCCGTGGTAGGTGTCGCACAGGTCGCGGCCCAGAGCGCGCTTGAGCTCGTAGGGGTCGGCAGAGCCATCGGCCAGGGCGGCGTCGATCTTGTCGACCTCGGCCGGGGTGAGCGAGCTGGCCAGACGGTAGTACTTGCCGATCATCTCGTCGGGGATGGACATGGTCTTGCCGAACATATCCTTGGGCGCGTCGGTCAGGCCGATGTAGTTGCCATAGGACTTGGACATCTTGCGCACGCCGTCGGTACCCTCGAGCAGCGGCATGGTGAGCGCGATCTGGGGCTCCATGCCCATCTTCTCCATGAGCTCACGGCCAGCGAGCAGGTTGAAGAGCTGATCGGTGCCGCCCATCTCGACGTCGGCCTTGATCTGCACGGAGTCGAAAGCCTGCATCACGGGATACAGGAACTCATGCAGGGCGATCGGCGTCTGAGACTGGTAGCGCTTGGTAAAGTCATCGCGCTCAAGAATGCGGGCGACGGTGAACTTGGAGCACACCTGCAGCAGACCGGCCAGATCCATCGACAAGATCCAGTCACCGTTGTGCACGATGGTGGTCTTCTCGGGATCCAGGATCTTCATGGCCTGGCTCACGTAGGTCTCGGCGTTGGCCTCGATCTGCTCCTGCGAAAGCTGCGGACGGGTGGAATTCTTGCCCGAAGGGTCGCCAATCAACGCGGTACCGTTGCCGATGATGAGGGTGACGTTGTGGCCCAGGTCCTGGAACTGACGCATCTTGCGCAGGGGCACGGCGTGGCCCAGGTGCAGGTCGGGGCTGGTGGGATCGACGCCGAGCTTGATGTTGAGGGGCTCGCCCTTCTCAAGCTTCTTGCGAAGGTCGGCCTCGGGAACGATCTGCGCGGCGCCCGAGGTGATGATACGCATTTGCTCGTCAACAGACAGCATTGGGTATCCTCCTTTTTCTATAGCACCCTCGCCGAAAACGGCGGTGCTGGAAGTCCATAAACTCTCTTATGATAACAAACTGACGCGACGCGGCACCTACGACAGGAAAATCCTCGTCCTGCCGCATGCGTCAATGGCAACTGGCAGACGTGTACCGTCACGCTCGACCAGATAGCGTACCTGCCGACGACGCAAGCAGTCGCGGCAACGAACCTGTCCCGTCGCATCGGTGGCGCAGACGCCCTCGGCGGTCAGCAGGCAGTGCTCGCACACCATAAGCTCGGGACGGTCGGCGTCGACCGGACCCAAGACGCCGGGTTCAGCAGCCAGCTCGGCAATACGCTCCGCATCATTGCCGAGCAACTCGGCCGGCAAGTACACCCGCCCCGCACCGAATCCGCGCAGCCAGGTAAGCGTGGCCCGATTCGCGCAGAACACCGGCGCCGCCACGTCAAACGTCACGCCCAGCTCGCGAGCGATCGCCACCTGCCCCAGGTTGCGGCAGACGATGCGCCCGGCACGCTGCATCAGTGAGCGGGTCCAGTCAGCGTCACTCGCGCGGCACACCTCGTCAAGCACCACAACGGCGTCGGACAAATCGAGTTCTCCGCGCGGGTCGGCATCCATCAGCTGCCAAGCAAAAACCATGCGAGTGGGAACCGCGCACTCCACCAACTCCGTCGATGCACCGCCATCCACCGCAACGCCCTCAAAGGGCAGCACTTCAACGGCACGCTCAACGGGCGCAATCGCATCCGCCTCGGCCCGCATGCGCTCCAACACCGCCGCCGTCTGATCCAACACGCCGGCGCTGCGAATCAGGTACACCTCGCAGCCCGCGTCCACCTTACGCTTGCAATGCACGACGATGCGCTTCCCCGCTGCTGCATCCACCGGGCAGGGCACCTGCGGCCAGCGCTTGGGCACATCGGGACGCGCGTCGACACCCGGATAGAACCGAATCTCGAGCGTGTCACCCGCCGCCACGGCGGCGTCGAGCTCAACGGTCACCTCTTCGTGGCCCACAGCGACCAAACGCCCCACGCGCACGCCCTGGTTAATTGCGCGCTCAAAGCTCATCAGCTCGGCACCCGAACGCCCTCGCAGATGCGCATCGGTAAACCCACGGTTAAACGACCTCCCCAGCTCGCGCTCAAGCTCTTCCACGGCATCGGGGTCCCACGCGCCGTCGCGCAGCATATCGAGTGCCCGGCGCCACACCCGCACCACGTTGAATACGTAATCGGGGTTCTTCATGCGCCCCTCGATCTTGAGCGACGCCACGCCGGCATCTACAAGCTCGGGCAGATGCGCAATACCCAGATAGTCGCGCGGGCACAGCAGGCGATCTCCCTCGACGGCGACAACGCTCTGCCCAGCCTCGTCCACCAGGTCGTACGCCAGACGACACGGCTGCGTGCAGTCGCCGCGCATCGCCGAGCGCCTACGCCGCAGGGCCGAGAACTCGCACGCCCCCGAATAGCCGATGCAAATCGCACCGTGGCAGAATACCTCGATGGGCACGCCCGTGGCACATAGCGCCGCAATCTCGTCGACCGTCAGCTCGCGTGCCGTCGTCACGCGCTCGACCCCCAGCCCATCGGCGGCAAGCCGCACGGCGCCTTCGCTATGAGCGCCCGCCTGCGTGGACAGGTGAATCTCGACCCCGGGAATCGCCGCGCGCAGCGCGCAGGCCAACCCGGCATCGGCGACAATCAAAGCATCGGCGCCCAGCTCCAGTGCATGAGCTCCCAACGCCACCGCGTCGGATAACTCATCGTCAAACACGAACACGTTGAGCGTCACGTACACGCGCACGCCATGGGCATGCGCCACGGCGCAGCCGCGCGCAAACTCGTCATCCGTAAAGCCATGCGCGCTCACGCGGGCGTTAAAGCCGCCCAACCCCGCATAGATGGCATCGGCACCCGCGGCGATGGCCGCAAGCATCTGGTCGAGTCCGCCCGCCGGCGCCAGCAGTTCGGGCAGCGCCGCACCGGCAGCATCCAATCCAGTCTCGTATTGTCCGCTCGGCCCCATCGCCCGAATCGCCATCGACAAACTCCTTACCAAGGTATGCATTCACTCTGAAAAATGCCGTCTTCCAGCATACACGAGGCCTCGCGCGCCCCGTTTGGTTTATCGTGTAATAACTTATGTCCATCCTGCCCCGACGGCACATCCACCGTCCGGCACGACATACCTGGAGGTCAATATATGGGTCCTCGCCAACGACAGGGACGCAGCCGTTCAAAGACGCATGCTCTGCCCATAATCCTGCTCTCATTTTTGGGCTTTTTGCTTATCGCGGGCGTCGCGTTTGGCATCGGCATGGTCGGCAACGTCAACCGCTGGCTGTCCGATCTGCCCGACTACACCGACGCCAACGCGTATCTGGTGAGCGAGCCCACCGAGATCGTCGACTGCAACGGCAACAAGATCGCGAGCTTCTACACGCAAAACCGCAAGTCCATCACCAAGGACGAGGTCTCCCCCTACGTGCTGCAGGGCACCGTTGACGTCGAGGACGAGCGCTTCTACGAGCACGGCGGTATCGACCTGTGGGGTATCGCGCGTGCTGCGGTGGCAACCCTCGGCGGCGGGCACGAAGGCGCCTCGACTATCACCCAGCAGCTGGTGCGCAACACCATCCTGCAGGAGGAGCAGTTCGACTCGACCATCGAGCGTAAGGTGCGCGAGGCCTACATCGCCGTAAAGATGGAGGACATGTACTCCAAAGACGAGATCCTCATGATGTACCTCAACACCATCTATTACGGTCACGGCGCCTACGGTATTGAGGCCGCCGCCGAGACCTACCTGTCCAAGAGCGCCGCAGACCTCACCCTGAGCGAGGCCGCGCTGTTGATCGGCCTTCCCAACTCGCCCTCGCAGTACGACCCCACGGTCAACCCCGACCTGGCGCTGTCCCGTCGCAACAAGGTCCTCGACAACATGCTGCGCCTGGGCCACATTACGCAGGAGGAGCACGATGCCGCACAGGCCGAGCCCATCACCCTCAACGTGACCGAAATCTCGGGCAGCGGCGTTGACGTATACTCGCAGCCCTACTTTGTCGCCTATGTTAAGCAGCTGCTGGAGCAGGAGTTCTCGACCGACGTGCTCTTTAAGGGCGGCCTGACCGTCAAGACCACCATCGACCCCACGATGCAGCAGGTGGCAGAGAATGCCGTTCGCGAGCAGCTCGACACGCTCTCGCTCGACGGCCTGGACATGGGCATGGTCGTCGTCGACCCCAAGACCGGCTACATCAAGTGCATGGTGGGCGGCTACGACTACAACGCCGACGAGAACCACGTAAACCATGCCACGGCCAAGCGTCCCGTCGGCTCCACCTTTAAGGCCTTTACGCTGGCAACTGCCATCCAAAACGGCATGAACCCCAACGTCACCCTCAACTGCAACTCGCCGCTCAAGGCCAAGGGCACCACGACCGAGGTCCAAAACTACGCCAACCATAGCTATGGCAACATCACGCTTAAGCAGGCGACGGCATACTCCTCCAACACCGGCTACATCCAGGTGGCGGAAGCCGTCGGCAACAGCAAGATCATCTCGCTCGTCAAAAAGCTCGGCATCGATCCCGCCAAGGACAACATCGAGGACGTTCCCGTCATGACCCTCGGCACCGGCTCGATCTCGCCGCTCGAGATGGCCGCCGCCTACGCGACGTTTGCCAACGGCGGCTACTATCGCCAGCCGATCGCCATCACCGAGATTGACTCTCGTACCGGTTCGGTGCTGTACCAGCACACCGACAATCCCTCACAGGTACTTACCGAGGGCGAGGCCGCCGCGGTCACCGATGTTCTGTCCGGCGTCATGAAGGGCGGCGGTACGGGTGCTGCCGGCGCCCTGAGCGTCAACCAGCCCTATGCCGGCAAGACGGGCACCACCGACAACACCACCAACCTGTGGTTCTGCGGCTATACCCCGCAGCTGGCGTGCGCCCTGTGGACCGGCTATTCCGCGGGCGAGATTCCCATCCAAAAATACGGCACAGACCTGCTGGGCGACAGCACCAACCTGCCTGTCTTTAAGCGGTTTATGAACACCGTTCTGACCGGTACCGAGCGCGAGGAGTTTGCGACCGGAACGGCGCCCACCTACAAGAACAACAGCGTCTGGAAGTTCTACGGCACCAACAACACCAAGAAGACGGAGAACGACGACAAGGACGAGAACGAGGACGAAGAGGAAACCACCACAACGACTACCACGACGACCACGACCACCGAGACCACGGGCGGCGACACCACCGGCGGCACCGGTACGACCGGTGGCTCGACGGGCGGCTCCACTGGTGGTTCGACCGGCGGCGATGGCGGCACGCCTACGCCTACGCCTACGCCTACGCCTACGCCTACACCCACTCCCGACCCCTCGCCCACGCCTGACGATACGGTTGGCTAGAAATTCATCCGGCCATTAGCAACAAGGCCCCCGAGCAGCTTATTAAAGTGCTCGGGGGCCTTTTAGTTTAAAGCGACCTGGTGGACGGCCTTTATACCGGCAAACAATATAGGGGGTACCGACCAACGTCGATACCCCCTTACAAGCCACCATGTCACGCACACAGTGCCGAGCGCACGACCCGCACGCCTACTTGCGAGAATTGCTCAGCTTATTGATCAGCGCCTCGAGACGCTCGCCGTCCTCGGCCGTCTGGGCAATAACCAAAATCGTATCGTTGCCGGCAAGCGAGCCAAGCACATCGGGCAGCTCTGCCGCATCAACGGCGGCGGCAATGCCGGAAGCCGTACCAGGCTGAGCCTTGATCATGACCAGATTATCGGTGCGCAGAACGCCCGTTACGAGCTCGGAAACCATACGCTGCAGGTGCAGGTCCTCTGCCAGAACATAGATGCCCTCAGGGAGCTTACGCAGCCCCATATCGGCAATATCGCGAGAGACAGTCGCCTGCGTGCAATCAAAGCCCATAGCGCGGAGCTCATCGACCAGCACGCGCTGCGTACGGACGTCCTTATTGCGCACAATATCTCTAATGGCATCCTGGCGCCCATTGCGTTTTTTAGCCATACAAACCCTCTCTCCAAAAGATGGCGGAGACAATCAATCAGTGACTGAATAGTTTAACGCTATTTGAAGGCTTTTGTGTATAAGAACGCATTTCGAAACAATTCTATGCAAATTTGTTTCGAAATGAGCCGTTTAGGCGGTTTTTGCGCCCGTCCGGTTAAGAAAAGCTGCCAGATGCGTACACATCACGCAGCGCGCGGGCTTGGCGCTGGCGATCGGCCCAAACAACAAACCGAGTCCCCGATGGTTATCCTTGAGCGCGGCGACCATCTGACGGGTTCGAGGCGCCTCGAGCATATCACGCATGCGGGCGGAACGCTCGATTGACGACACTCCATGCGGGCTAAGACACAAATTCTCGATGCAGGCGACCAGTCCGGCAAAGTAGAACTTTTGGCTTGCCAGCTTGAGCCGACCACCGCTATCTGCTTCCGAGAGTGAGTCCGCAAGCTCGTCGAGCGCTCGAGTGTCATCGGATATCCTGGCATACATGGTGGGATCAAAGGCATCTGTAAGCTTAGGTGCCACCGCGTGGAAACAAGCGTCGCCGCAGCCGGACACGAATCGTGCCTGCGAGAGCGCATAAGCCATAAACTCAACCGTACGGTACGCCTTGCCGCGCGACAGGCATGCCTCAAACAGCGGACGGCTATACATCACGCCAGAGGTCTGAGCGACTAGGCCGCCCAAAATCAACTGGGGCAGCCCAGTCACCATAGAAGACTCGTCTTCTATGGCAATAGAGGCAGCATCCAAGACGCGCGAATGGCGTTCTCGATGTGCATCATAGCGGTCGAGCGACACCGTGGGGAACACTATGTCTGCCGCAGTATCGCACGCGATATCGACCATCTTGGAAAGGGACTGCGGAGCAAACCACTCATCGGCGTTCATAGCGATGATTTGAGAGCCGCGCGAGACAGCAAAACCGGCACGAAGGCAAGCGCCGCGCTTCGCGTCCTCGACGTCAATCAAATCAATATGAATGTCCCTGTCGGCAGCAACTTGAAGCGAATGGCGCACACCGGGCGCAGCATCGCGGCAAACAACGACAATCTGCAAATCGTAGAGGTCTTGGTTCTGGATACTCTCGAGCGCACGCATCGCATAGCTGGGCGAACCTTCTACCACAAGGATCACCGAAAGTCGCGGATGCGAGCCACGTCGAACCAAGTTATCCGTCCTCTCGACAGCAATGAATCAAACCGTGGTTCATGGTACACCCCGGCAATAAAAGCAATGAGACACCGGTTGTATTGCACGCCAAGAACAGATGTTGCACACGCGCAGCCCACAGATAATGGGTGTCGACGCACGACGCGTCGAGCCCTCCCCTAGTCGAGCACGACGAGCTCGGCGGGATCGTAATCCACGCCCATAAACGTAAGGCCGCAGGCAGGAGCCGTGGGGCCCGCAGCGGTACGGTCGCAAGCATCGATGACCTCGCGCATCCACTCGGGTTCACGGCGATGCATGCCAATCGCGACAAGCGTGCCAACGATCGTACGGACCATCGAATGCAGAAACGCATTGCCCTCGATGGTAAACGTCAGGATGTCCTCGCCAAACGCAACCTCATGGCCAAACTCGGCGCGCATTACGCAGCGGTGCGTAGGTTTGCCCACGGCAGAAGCAACCTTGCAAAAGCTTTTAAAGTCCTGCTCGCCCAGCAGCGCGGGGCAGGCAGCAGACATAGCCTCAACATCCAAGGGATAGCGATGCCACCACACCGCACCGCGGGACAGCACGGGGCGCGCATCTCGATCGGCAATACGGTACGTATACGTACGGGAACGCGCGTCAAAACGTGCAGAAAAGCCTTTACGGGCCTTGTAGACCTCGTTGATGGCGATATCTTTGGGCAGCAGGGCATCCATAGCCCGCAGCCACCTACGGCGCGTTAGGGCGAGCTCAGCGTCCGTTACGGGCACGCTGATGTACTGAGCCACGGCATGCACGCCGGCATCGGTGCGACCCGCGCACGTCAGATCGATCGGACGGCGAAGCAGCGTCTCGATGGCTCGACGCAGCTCACCCGCAACCGTCGTCTGTCCCGGCTGCTCGGCAAAGCCGCTATAGGACGAGCCATCGTATGCCACGCGGAAAACGAGCGTGGCATCGAGCTCTGGAATCGAATTGAAATCAGACGGCGCGGTCATGGGCGCTCCCAACAAACAGGCAATGGCATTTCGACAAAAAAAGAGGGGTACGCGAACGTACCCCTCGAATATAGCCTATGCAGACGGATTGTCTACTCAGCGGTCTCCTCAGCAGGAGCCTCCTCGGCAGCCTCGACCTTCTTGGGAGCAGCGGCCTTCTTGGGGGCCGGAGCAGGCTTCTTGGCCTTAGGCGTGCAAGGCTCGGTGACGAGCTCCATGATAACGATGGGAGCATTGTCGCCCTTGCGGTTACCGAGCTTCATGATGCGGGTGTAACCGCCGTTGCGGTCCTGCCACATACCCTGGGCAGCCTTGTCGAAGATCTCGGCAACGAGCTGCTTATCGCCGAGCTTGGCGATAGCCAGACGACGAGAGTGCAGGTCGCCCTTCTTGGCCCAGGTGATGATCGGATCGACGACCGAACGCAGCGCCTTAGCGCGGGTCTCGGTGGTCTTGATGCGGTCGTTCTCGAAGAGGGCCTTAGCAAGGCTCTTCTTCATGGCC
>USMH01000027.1 GCA_900555745.1 uncultured Collinsella sp. | reverse complement strand
CCCGTAGTTCGAAAGGGGTCCACCTTTGAGTGAGATTCAGAACTCGTCCATTTTCTCTCTTGACGATGTCAATGAGGAGGAGATGAACAACCTCATCGACGGTACGATTACCGACTTTGATGAGGGCGATCTCGTTAACGGCACTGTCGTTAAGATCGAGCATGACGAGGTGCTCGTTGACATCGGATTCAAGTCCGAGGGCGTTATCCCGGTCCGCGAGCTGTCCATCCGCAAGGACGCTAACCCTGCAGACATCGTTGCACTCGGTGATCCCATCGAGGCTCTGGTTCTCCAGAAGGAGGACAAGGACGGTCGTCTGGTCCTGTCCAAGAAGCGTGCCGAGTACGAGCGTGCTTGGAACCGCATCGAGGAGAAGTTCAACTCCGGCGAGAACGTCGAGGGCGAGGTTATCGAGGTTGTCAAGGGCGGCCTGATTCTCGACATCGGCCTGCGTGGCTTCCTGCCCGCTTCCCTCGTCGACCTCCGTCGCGTCAAGGACCTCACCTCCTACATGGGCACCCGCATCGAGGCTCGCGTCATCGAGATGGACCGTAACCGCAACAACGTCGTCCTCTCCCGTCGCGTCGTGCTTGAGGAGTCCCGTAAGGCCGAGCGCTCCGAGATTCTGTCCAAGCTCAAGTCTGGCATGCGTCTCCAGGGCACCGTTTCCTCCATCGTCGACTTCGGCGCCTTCGTCGACCTCGGCGGTATCGACGGCCTCATCCACATCTCCGAGCTCTCCTGGAACCACGTCAACCATCCTTCCGAGGTTGTCAAGGTCGGCCAGGAGGTCGAGGTCGAGGTTCTCGACGTCGATCTCAACCGCGAGCGCATCTCCCTGGGTCTCAAGCAGACCACCGAGGATCCGTGGCGCGCACTGGTCAAGAAGTACCCCGTCGGCGCTATCGTCGAGGGCACTGTGACCAAGCTTGTCCCGTTCGGCGCTTTCGTCGACCTGGGCGAGGGCATCGAGGGCCTGGTGCACATCTCCGAGATGGCCAACAAGCACGTCGATCAGCCTTCTCAGGTCACCCACGTGGGCGACAAGGTTCAGGTCAAGGTCATGGAGATCGACCTCGACCGTCGTCGTATCTCCCTGTCCATGAAGTCTGCTGCTGAGACTCTGGGCGTCGAGATCGAGGTTACCCCGCTTCCTTCCGAGAAGAAGGACGAGGAGACCGACGCCGAGTAAATCGGTTTGACGATCACTTGTTTTAAGGGACCCGTCCGTAATGGACGGGTCCCTTTTTGCATTTGGTGCCGAGATGCACGATGCTGCCCATGCCATCCACAGGCTATTTGGTTGTCGGTGCATGAAAAAATGCCGACATCCCGCCTCGGGGAGGAGGCGGGAACGCACCGAGTAGACGGAGGGGTGCGGAGCGCGGTCGCGTCTCGACTGACGACGTTGCCCATCGACAACCCTATTGTACTGCATGGCGTGGTTCTTGGTTTATCGTGTCGAACGCTTGTGTTGTGCCATTGCCTGCGGCAACGGTGTGCTACACTCTTGCACTGCTGAGTGGGCCAGACGGTCGCGCGATGTGCTGCTTGCAGCACGCGTGAGGAAAGTCCGGGCTCCAGAGGGCGGGATGCCGGCTAACGGCCGGGCGGAGTGATCCGACGGAAAGCGCCGCAGAAAAGAAGACTCCCACCTGCGTCGCAAGGCGTAAAGGGAAAAGCTGAAACGGTGGTGTAAGAGACCACCAGCGTCGTGGCAACACGGCGGCTTGGCAAGCCCCATCCGGAGCAAGCGCGAATAGGAACGCTATGGGCCTGCCCGGTCCGCGTTCGGGTAGCGTGCGTGGAGCTGCATGGTAACGTGCAGACAAGATAAATGACCGTTCACGACAGAACCCGGCTTACAAGCCCACTCGGCACTTTGTTGACGCTGCGAACCCGTCAGCGCGGCAATCTGCCTTTCAAGCCTTCGGGCATGACCATAAGGTCAATGCCCTCGTCTTTCAAGGCACCTTGCTCGCGCTGACGGGTTCTCGCTTTCGTTTACGGAATCATCGGTGTTGCCGTTCTATTTACCGGGATTAACGGTACGTTCTTTGCCGTATTATTTAGGCTGTTTGTTGCTGCGCTTTATTTTGTTGAGGGGCTTTGTTGGACAGCTATTTTACTCTGCAATCGAATATTGAGGCTTCGGGCGAGTTTTTGGACCGCAAGAGTCGGTTTATTGCCCAGCTGGTCCATATTGAGTCCGAGGACGAGGCGAATGCCTTTATCGAGACCGTTCGCAAACGTCATTACGACGCTCGACACAATGTTCCCGCGTGGATTTTAGTCGATGGACGTGAGCGCCAGAGCGATGATGGTGAGCCGAGCCGCACGAGCGGTATGCCGACGCTCGAGGTGTTGCGCGGCGCGGAGCTCAAAAATGTTTGCTGCGTAGTGACGCGCTATTTTGGTGGCACGCTGTTAGGGCCTGGTGGCTTGGTACGTGCCTATACTGCGGCGACGCAGGCGGCGGTGGCAGCTGCTCGGGAGGCTGGGCAGATTGTCGAGATGACGAGCGTCGTGCCGGTTGACGTGCACGTGGCCTATCCGCAGTATGAGCAGGCGCTTCGTTTGGCGCAGGATTCGGGTGCCAAGGTTTCGGATACCGATTACGCGGATGCTGTGACACTTCATTTGGTGTTTAAAGCGGGGGAGCAGGAGCCGTTTTGCGCTAAGATGCGCGAGCTTATGGCGGGGCGCGAGGAGATTGAGGTCGGCGCTCCCGCGTTTGCGGAGTTCTAACGGCGACGGCCGGCGTGCTTTTGGATGGATCCCAAGCGCGCCGGCCGTCGTTTTTCTGTTGCTGCCGTTTACTCGGCGAGCTGCTTTAGCACATCACAGGCGATCTCGACGGCATCGTCGATGCAGCCGGGGCAGCTGCGGAGCGGACCCTTGTCCGATCCGATGCCCTTGAGCGTGCCGCAGACGGTCGTCGTGTTCTTCTCGCCAAATCGCTTGGCAATCTCGCGCGACAGCTTGTAGGTCTGGCCTTTGGTCTTGGGGTTCTCCATGCCGTCGCTCATTACAAACCCCATGATGGCCACGGCGCCCGAGATGGCGCCGCAGGTTTCGGTCATGCCGCCCATGCCGGCGCCAAAGCCCTCGGTGAGGGTAAAGGCGACCTGGGGGTCGAGCCCGACGGCGGGCGCGAGCGTGCAGGCAACGGCCTGGGCGCAGTTAAAGCCACGGGCGTGGTATTCGGCAGCCTGAGCCTGACAGGCGGCGGTGTCGAGCTGGGCCGTATCGATTTGCTTCATCGTTGTCTCCTTGGTCACGGTGTACCCGCCTATGGTACCCGTGACGGGGCATGTAATCACCGAGAGCTTCATGTATGTCTCATCTTTATCTATCGAACAAATGCCCAAGGCTTGAGATAAATACCCAGGATCAATTTGTCTCATAACCTACCTTGGGGATGGGTTGAGAGGGGTGCGGGGTAGCGGTATCGTGAACCGAATAAAACGTAACCCAGGCAAGGGAGCAAGATATGAGCGAGCAGACTATCGGTACCACATGTGTTCAGGGCGGTTATCGCCCGGGAGATGCGGAGCCGCGCCAGGTGCCTATCTACCAGTCCACCACGTGGAAGTACGACACGTCCGAGCACATGGGAAAACTGTTTGACCTGGAGGAGTCAGGCTACTTCTACAGCCGTCTGCAGAACCCCACGTGCGATCTCGTTGCCGCCAAGATCTGCGAGATGGAGGGCGGCACCGCTGCGATGCTCACGAGCTCGGGCATGGCTGCGAATTTCCTCGCGATCTTTAACGTGGCCGGTGCCGGCGATCATGTTGTCGCAAGCTCTGCCATCTACGGTGGTACCTACAACCTGCTTGCCCATACCATGGGTCGCATGGGCCTGACCTGCACGTTCGTTGCCCCCGACTGCACCGATGAGGAGCTCGAGGCAGCCTTTGAGCCCAATACCAAGCTCGTCTTTGGCGAGACCATCGCCAACCCCGCCCTTGCCGTGCTCGATATTGAGCGCTTTGCCAAGGCCGCGCATGACCACGGCGTGCCGCTGATGGTCGACAACACCTTCCCGACGCCCGTGATGTGCCGTCCCTTTGAGTGGGGCGCCGACATCGTTACGCACTCCACCACCAAGTACATGGATGGACATGCTGCCTACCTGGGCGGCGTGATCGTCGACCACGGTCAGTTTGACTGGATGGCCCATGCGGACAAGTTCCCGGGTCTCACCACGCCCGACGAGAGCTACCACGGCGTGACGTATGCCGAGAAGTTCGGTCGCGAGGGCGCCTTCATTACCAAGGCCACCGCGCAGCTCATGCGCGATCTTGGCCCCATGCAGAACCCGCAGGCGGCGTTCTTCTTGAACAGCTCGCTCGAGAGCCTGCATGTGCGCATGCCGCGTCATTGTGAGAACGGCCTGGCCGTTGCCAAGTTCCTGCAGAGCCATCCCAAGGTGCGCTTCGTGAGCTATCCGGGCTTGGAGGGCGATAAGTACTATGACTTGGCTCAGAAGTACATGCCCAACGGCACCTGCGGCGTTGTGAGCTTTGGCTTTAACGGTGGTCGCGCGGCGGCCGAGACCTTTATGAAGAGCCTCAAGCTCGCCCAGATCGCCACGCACGTGGCCGACGCCCGCACTTGCTGCCTGCATCCCGCTAATGCCACGCATCGCCAGATGAACGATGAGGAGCTCATCGCCTGTGGCATCTCCGCCGACATGGTGCGCCTGTCGTGCGGCCTCGAGGACACGGCCGATCTGATTGCCGACCTTGAGCAGGCGCTCGAGCAGTGCTAGGCTAGCGTTCGCATAAGGCGCCGATGCTGGCAGAAAGCTTCGGCGACCTTTTGTTCCGATTCCGTAGGCGGGACCCCAATCGCGGCTGTTTGCAGGCGATCGGGGCCCCGTTTTTTTTGCGTTAGGCCACTCGAAAGGATGGATATGGAGAAAACTGCAGAGCAGCTGCGCCGCGAGCACATTGCCCTTGAGGGCGACACCCATGGCAAGAACAAATGGGCGATTCTGTTTACCGTGCTCATCATGACGTTTATGTCGTGTCTGGATTCGACCGTCGTGACCGTGGCGTTGCCCGTGATGCAAAAGGAGCTGGGCGTGGGCCTCGGTCGCATTCAGCTGGTGAGCTCGGTGTACCTGCTTGCGACATGCGTGGCTATGTTGCCGTTTGGCCGTCTGGGTGACGTGCGCGGCAAGGTGAATGTGTTCCAGCTGGGCGTCATCGTCTTTTCGGTCGGTTCGCTGCTGTGCGGCCTTTCGGCCTCGCTCGAGGTTCTTATCCTGGCACGCATTGTTCAGGGCGTCGGTTGCGCGGCGGCCATGGCTAACAACATGGGTATCATCACCGAGTCGTTTCCGGCGCGCGAACGAGGCCGTGCCATGGGTATTCTCGCGACCTTTGTGGCCCTCGGCATGATGTGTGGCCCCGTGCTCGGCGGCATGCTGGTGGCAAGCTTTCCCTGGGAGAGCATCTTCCTCATCAACCTGCCCATTGGCGTCATCTCGTTTATCGTGGGGCTCTACACGCTGCCGCACGTTAAGCCAGAGGCCGGCGAACGCCCCATGTCCCTGATCGAGGCTGCTCGTCGCTGCTTTGCAAATTCGGCCTTCACCATCAACCTTGCCTGCATGCTCATCGTGTTCGTTGGCATTGGCGCATCCGAGTTTATTCTGCCGTTCTATTTTCAGGACGCCCACGGCTTTGGTTCTGACATTTCCGGATTGCTCTTTTTGGCGCTGCCAATGGTGAATGCCTTTATCGGCCCGCTTTCGGGAACGGTTTCGGACCGTGTTGGCTGCGAGGGTCCCACGGCGGTCGGCCTGGGCGTGTACGTGTGCGGTCTCTTTGCAGTAAGCACGCTTGACGAGCACTCTTCTATCCCTGTGATCGTGTGCTGCGTCGCATTTATGTCGTGCGGTACGTCTATTTTCCAGAGCCCCAACAACTCGCTGTACATGGGCTCGGCTCCGCGCGAGGCACTTGGCTTTGCAGGTAGCTTGGGCAGCTTGGCGCGCTATGCGGGCATGGCGCTGGGTATTACGGCAGGTTCGCATATCCTCTATGGGCAGATGAGCGTGGCGATGGGCGAGGCCGTGACCAGTTTTGTTGCAGGCCGTCCGGATGTGTTCCTATTCGGCTTTCGCTCGGTGTTTTACGTACTTATGGCTGTGGCCGCTGTGGGCTTTGCGCTTGCCATGGTGCGTTTGGTGAAGATGCGCGCCCGCCATTAGCGTGTTGGGAGGCTGTCTGCCACGATTCGCGCCGTCCCAAAAAGACTGGTTTGTGGTGCGATGCGGCTTGTGGGGCGGGCGGGGGTCGGTCCGTGGTAGACTATCGAACAACGTTTATTAATCGCGCGGTATCGTTGCCGCGAGAAGGGGTTGCGCCATGCAGGAGCTTGAGGATCGTATTCGCCATGACGGCATCGTAAAGGCCGGTAACGTCCTTAAGGTTGATGCCTTCCTCAACCACCAGTGCGACGTTGAGCTGTTCGACCATATGGGCGCCGAGTGGGCCCGTCTGTTCGAGGGTGTCGAGATCAACAAGATCCTGACGATCGAGGCTTCGGGCATTGGCATGGCTTGCATTGCGGCCCAGCATTTTGGCGGCGTGCCGGTGGTCTTTGCCAAGAAGGCACAGTCCATCAACCTCGACGGCGAGCAGTATGCCACGACCATCTACTCCTTTACCAAGCAGAAGGAGTACCCGGTTATCGTTGGCAAGCGCTTCCTGTCCGAGGGCGACAAGGTCCTGATTATCGACGACTTTTTGGCCAACGGCTGCGCGCTCGAGGGTCTTATCAAGATTTGTGAGGCTGCGGGTGCCGAGGTATCTGGTATTGGCATTGCGGTGGAGAAGGGCTTCCAAGGCGGTGGCGATAAGCTCCGCAAGCGCGGCTTCCGCGTTGAGAGCCTGGCCCGTATCGCCGATATGGACTGCGAGAACGGCGAGATCACCTTCGCCTAGGCTCGCAACACAAGCGATTGGTATGCGATGTGACAAAGGGACTGTCCCTTTGTCACATTTTTTGTTTGAGGGGAGGTGCTGATATGGATGAGAACAAGATGGGATGGCGCGAGTATGCGCGCTATGCCGAGATGTCGGTCGAGGAGTTGGCGCGCGATTGCGAGGTGCAGGTGTTTCGCGCGACGGGTCCGGGCGGACAGGGCGTGAACACGACGGACTCGGCGGTGCGCATGAAACATATCCCTTCGGGGATTGTCGTGACGGCGCGTGAGAGCCGCAGCCAGTTTCAGAATCGCGCGAGCTGTCTGCGTAAGCTGCGCGCTGAGCTTGAGCGTCGCGGGCGTCCACCGCGCCGACGCGTAAAGACCAAGGTGCCTCAGCGCTCTCGCCAGCGCAGACTCAACGACAAGCACTTCAATGCGATTAAAAAGGCCAACCGTCGCAAACCGGGCAGCGACGAATGATCTCCTCATAAGTTGCGGTGAAATAGGGACTGTTTTGCGGCTTTAGATGCATAAACAGTCCCTATTTCACCGCAACTTAGGTGGGGTTAGCGGGTGGGGTGCCAGACGTGGAGGGCGCCGGCGAGGATGTCGACATCGATGCGCGAGGCGACAACGGGCTCGCCGTCGGCCTGGATGGGGTAGTTGGACTCCTCGAACGTGAGCTCGGCATGACAGCAGCGACGCATGCGTACCGGCGGAAGCTTGGTGTGGTGGCCGTCTTTGGCCGAAAGGAACATGGGCAGGGCAACCGCGCGAGGGACGGGGCCGCAGGCGTAGCAGACGTCGAGTACGCCGTCGCAGGGGTCGGCATCGGGGCAGATGCGATAGCCCGAGCCATAGGTAGGACCCAGCTGAATCGCCATGATGATTGCCCTCACGCGCTCGGCGGGCGTCCCGTCAAAGCTGACTGTCATGGGGTAGTTGCGATAGCGTAGGCCAAACTGCTCAAGTCCCGAGAGGGTGTAGAGCGGCGCGCCCGTAAAGCCGGTCTTTTTGCGCAGCTCTGTGGTGCCAAGGCCGATGGCGGCATCGATGCCGACCGAAAGCGTCTGGTCGTAGTACTCAACGGTTGCCTCGCCGCTGCCGCTCGCAGGGCTCCACGAGCGAATGCGCCCGATGTCCTGACGCTGCAGCTCGCAGGTGAGCAGCGCGCCAAAATCCTTACCGGAGAAATCGTCGATGCCGAGCGTTTGGGCAAAATCGTTGCCGGAGCCCACGGGCAGGACGGCAAGAGCGGGGCGGGCGTCCTCCTCTTGCGTCATAAGCCCGTTGACGACCTCGTGAATCACGCCGTCGCCGCCAAGGGCGATAACGGTGCGATAGCTCTGAGCCTGTGCGGCCAGCTCCTTGGCGTGTCCCATGCGCTCGGTCAGCACCAGATCAAACTGGGATGCGTGCGCGGTCATGTCCAAAAAGCGTTGCAGGCGCTCGGCAACTTCGCGCGCCGCACCCGACTGGGCGGCTGGGTTGGCGATGATGAGCGTGCGGCCAAAATCAGTTGCGTGCATGGGGCGACTCCCGGCGTATGACGTGACGGTGCGGTCGCGCTCAGGTCGAATTGCCCCCGATTGTGGCTGCACGTCGAATACTTACGTCTACTCTATCAGGTCGTTGTGGCGCTCGATAGCATCCGCTACCGTACCGCCCTCATCCACAATAAGCGAACGGCGCTTGGGCGAGATGATGCGCTGGGCGGGGTACACGCCGCGGTGTCCGGCGGTTAGGTAGCTGATAAAGGCCACGATGACAAAGAACCCGGCTGCCGTGCCGTGGAACAGGTCGATGGCCATCATACAGGTGGTGATAGGCACGTTAAGGCCGGCGCAGAACACGCCGAGCATGCCGAGAGCCGCCAGAAAGCTGGGATCGATTCCGACGAGGCAACCGATCCAGCCGCCGAGCGCCGCACCGATACCAAACAGGGGCGTGACCTCGCCGCCTTGGAAGCCGGCGCCCAGGGTGAGCGCTGTGACGACCAACTTGATGACTGCGTCCGCCAGGGTGGTGTTGCCGGCAAATCCGGCGCCGGAAAGCCACGTGGAAAGGCCGGCGTAGTCCCAGGCGTCGAGGAGGGCATAGGCGGCCAAAACCACGAGTGCGCCTATGAGTGCGCGAACGAGGTAATTGGTGATAAAGCGACCGTACAGGCTCTTAACGGTTCGAACTGACCAGGCAAAGAGGCGTGCCGTCAGACCGAAGATAATGGCGCTGATAACAACGATGACAACCGTCCGTGGTGTCATGTTGGGAACGCTGGCGATAACATTCGCCTCGTACTCGGTACCCAGGGCGAGTGATGTAAAGTAGCCGGTAAACGAGGCGACCAGGCAGTAGATGCCCGCGGTGTAGTCGATCTTGCCGATAAAGCACATCTCCATGCCAAAGAAAGCTCCGGCAAGGGGCGAACCGAATACGGCGCCAAAGGCCGACGAGATGCCGGCGAGCATGAGGTCGTGGTGGTCATGCTTTTTAAGGTGGGCGAGGCTCGAGATGTTGCTGGCGATGGTGCCGCCAATCTGAACCGCGGCTCCCTCGCGACCGGCCGATCCACCCGTTAGGTGCGTGAGCGTGGAGCAGACGAAGGTGAGGACGGCCATGCGCATATGGATGAGGCGTGTGCCCAGGGCGGAGTCAATGACCAGGTTGTTACCGCGTTTGGCGGCAAGACCGTGGTTTTTGTACACCCATGCGGTGGCAACGCCCACAACGGGAAGCAGCGCGTAAATCCACG
>USMH01000026.1 GCA_900555745.1 uncultured Collinsella sp. | reverse complement strand
GTCCTTTCGCCCGCACCATTGATTGAAAGAGCTCCCAGCAATGGGAGCTTTTTTGATATGCACGATCTCCTTGGACGGGTATCCTAATGCCAACGTGTGCCTATCAGAGGAGAGACCATGCTGTTGTCCGGTATCATTGCCGCCCTTACGAGCCTTCTGCTTCCCATCATCATTTTGTTGCTTCTGCTTCCCAACGCCTGCTATGTCGTTGAACAACAGCATGCCGTGATCATCGAGCGTCTGGGCAAGTTTAACCGCATCGTCAACGCGGGCTTCCACATGAAGGTGCCCGTGATCGACCGCAAGGCCGCCACGGTGAGCCTGCGTACCATGAAAAACGGGTTTGGCATCGACGTTAAGACCCAGGACAACGTGACCATCGGCCTTGAGGTCTCTGCTCAGTACCACGTGAGCTATGACATGGGCGCCGGCCCGGCAGATTCGGGTATCTACAAGAGCTACTACATGCTGCAGGAGCCCGTCGACCAGATGCGTGACTTCATCACCGACGCTCTGCGCTCTTCGATTCCCGTCTACACACTCGATGAGGTCTTTGCCAAGAAGGATGACATCGCCAAGGACGTTAATGCCACCGTGTCCGAGCAGATGGCTGCCTACGGCTTCACCCTCGTGTCGACACTCATCACCAAAATCGCGCTGCCGACCGAGGTCGAGAACTCCATGAACGACATCAACGCTGCCCAGCGCAAGCGCGCTGCGGCACAGGAGCTCGCTGAGGCCGACCGCATCAAGCGCGTCACCGAGGCGACCGCCGAGGCTGAGGCAATGGAAAAGGCGCGCAAGGCCATCGCGCTGGGTATCAAAGATTCGCTCGAGATCATCCAAGAGACGGGTGTCGGCAATGACGAGGCCAACCAACTGTTCATGTTTACGCAGTGGTCCGAGATGATGACGGAGTTCGCTCGCACGGGTAAAACCTCGACGGTCGTGCTGCCGAGCGACTTTTCGCAGTCGGCCTCGATGTTCGAGCAGATGCTGACCGCCAGCAAAGTTCAAAACGATTCGAAGGAGTAGACGCGCGTGAAATACACCGTCGTTTGCGTCGGTAAGCTCAAGGAGCGCTTTTGGAAGGATGCGTGCGCTGAGTACACCAAGCGCCTAGGTGCCTATGCCAAGGTGGATATCCGCGAGGTGGCCGATATCGATCCGGCTAAGGCGGGCGGCGTGGATGCCGCGCGCGACAAGGAGGGGGCGGCGATTCTTGCTGCCTTGCCGTCTCGAGCGCATGTGATCCTGCTGGCTATCGAGGGCAAGGAGCGTTCGAGTGAGGAGCTCTCGGCGAGGCTCGACGATCTTATGCTGCGAGGCAGCAGCGACATCGCCTTTGTGATTGGCGGTTCGGACGGCGTGAGCGATGAGGTGCGCGCCCGCGCCGACGAGATGCTCAGCTTTGGACGCATTACCTTGCCGCATAACCTGGCGCGCGTGGTGCTGCTGGAGCAGATCTACCGTGCCTGCAAGATCAGTCGTGGCGAACCGTATCACAAATAGGTCGGCAATACGAAACAATGGCGTGGGACAATACCTTTCGTTTTGAGGGATGTGTCTGAAAGGACTTATGAGATATGAAGATTGGATTTGTCGGTTTTGGCAATATGGCGAGCGCTATGGCCGATGGCTGGATCGCTGCCGGTGTAGCTGCGAGCGACATGTGCGCCTGCGCGGGTCGCTACGACGCACTGGTTGAGCGCTGCGAGGCGCGCGGCATGGTCGCCTGCCACGATGCCGCCGAGGTTGTCGCCGCATCCGATATCGTGGTCGCTGCGGTCAAACCGTACATGATCGAGAAGGTATTCGCCCCGCTCAAGGATGCTCTTGCCAAAAAGGTCGTTCTGTCGGTTGCCTGGACCTGGGACAGTGCCAAGTGGGAGCAGGTCCTGCCGGGCGTCGCGCATATCTCGACGGTGCCCAACACACCGGTTTCGGTGGGCGAGGGCGTCATCGCTTGCGAGAAGGCTTCCACGCTTAGTGATGAGCAGAGCGCAGTGGTGCTTGATCTGCTTGGCAAGCTCGGTGCGGTGGTCGAACTCGATACGAGCCTGCTGTTTGTGGGCGGCACGGTGGGTGGTTGCGCTCCGGCATTTGTCGCCATGGCAATCGAGGCCCTGGGCGATGCAGCGGTCAAGCACGGTATCCCGCGTGCCGATGCCTATCGCATTGTGAGCCAGATGGTGTTGGGCACGGCAAAGCTGCAGCTTGCTACTGGCCAGCATCCCGCGGCGATGAAGGATGCCGTATGCTCGCCCGGCGGTGCCACCATCAAGGGCGTCATCGCGCTCGAGGATGCCGGCATGCGCAGCGCCCTGGTCAAGGCCATCGACGCAACTCTCCAGTAAAACCTGCCATTTAGGGACAGGTTTATTTTGGCAGGTTTTTCCTGCGGTTTTGTCGTATATGCGAAAAGCGCCCCGCAACCGGATCGTTACCGGTTGCGGGGCGCTTGCGTTTGCCCAGATAAAACCGACCAAAATAAACCTGTCCCTTTTTGGCAGGTTAGTCCCAGAAGCTGTCTTCCTCATCCTCGGACTTGGGTCCGCGGTCGACGTACATCTTATGGGTACGCTTCTCCATTACAAAGGCAAGAATCGCAAATAACAGGATGCCGCCGGCGAAAAGGATGGCAAAACCGGTGCGGGTGCCAAACAAAAAGGAAAAAACTGCGTCCATTGGGTGCCTTCTTGCGTAGTTGAGTTGGGTCGTAAACGCTCATAAGTATATACTTGCCCATACATGTACAAGGTTGCAACCTAAATGGAATGTATATCGCCGGAGGATCTAATGCTTGATATCAAGTTTGTTCGCGAGAACCCCGATGCCATCGATGTCGCCATGGCTAACCGCCAGACGTCTTGGGATCGCGAGAAGTTCTTTGAGCTCGACGACGAGCGCCGTGCCGTCATCACCGAGGTCGAGGAGCTCCAGGCTACGCGCAATGCCGAGTCCAAGAAGATCGGCGCCCTGATGAAGGAGGGCAAGAAGGACGAGGCCGAGGCCGCCAAGGAGGCCGTGCGCGCCGTCAACGAGAAGATTGACGGTCTGGCCGAGCGCCGCACTGCTCTCGAGCAGGAGCAGTACGACTTCATGGCTCACCTGCCCAACATTCCTTGCGAGGCCACGCCGTACGGCAAGGACGAGGACGAGAACATTGAGCGCCGTCGTTGGGGCACCCCGCGCGAGTTCGACTTCGACTTTAAGCCGCACTGGGATCTGGGCACCGATCTGGACATCCTTGACTTCGAGCGTGGCAATAAGCTCTCCGGCAGCCGCTTTACCGTTCTCGGTGGCGCCGGCGCCCGCCTGGAGCGCGCCCTTATCAACTTCTTCCTCGATACGCACACCAGCCGTGGTTTTAAGGAGTGGTGGCCGCCCATCGTCGTCAAGCGTCAGACCATGTTTGGCACGGGTCAGCTGCCCAAGTTCGAGGACGACGCCTATCACGTCTCGGGCGACAACTTCCTGATCCCCACCGCCGAGGTCGTGCTCACCAACCTGCACGCCGGCGAGGTCCTCGATGCCGACACTCTGCCGCGCCGCTACACCGCCTTCACCCCCTGCTTCCGCGAGGAGGCTGGTTCCGCCGGTCGCGACACCCGCGGCATCATCCGTCAGCACGAGTTCGACAAGGTCGAGATGGTCAAGTTCGCTAAGCCGGAGGAGTCTGACGAGGAGCTCGAGAGCATGACCGCCGAGGCCGAGTACCTGCTGCAGCAGCTGGGCCTTCCGTATCGCGTGATTAGCCTGTGCACCGGTGACTTGGGCTTCTCTGCCCGTCAGACCTACGACGTCGAGGTCTGGCTGCCGAGCTACAACGCCTACAAGGAGATCAGCTCCTGCTCCAACTGTGGTGACTTCCAGGCTCGCCGCGCCAACATCAAGTATCGCGACCCCGAGAACTTCAAGGGTTCGCGCTACCTGCACACGCTCAACGGTTCCGGCCTGCCGGCCGGCCGCACCATGGCCGCCATTCTGGAGAACTACCAGAACGCCGACGGCACCATCACGATCCCCGAGGTCCTGCGTCCTTACATGGGTGGTCTCGAGAAGATCGAGCCGGTCGCGTAACTTGCCTGCATAGGGGATATGCAAGGGCGCTCCTTCGGGGGCG
This sequence comes from uncultured Collinsella sp., assembly GCA_900555745.1. Classification (GTDB taxonomy): domain Bacteria; phylum Actinomycetota; class Coriobacteriia; order Coriobacteriales; family Coriobacteriaceae; genus Collinsella. The sequence goes on along the minus strand of USMH01000026.1, from coordinate 5,712 downwards.
CCCTATTTCGTGCGTAGGTCCATACCATGCCGTGCGGACAGCTCAATAGAAAACACACGAACAAATGTTCTGTATACAGCCATCTACCTGCTATGCTTTTGCTAAATAAGAGCGAGAGAAAGGGGACGCGATGGAGCTGTTTGATGATCGGGTGGTTTTGTTTGAGAGCGACGAGGGCGGGGAGTACCTGCTTGTAACGTGTGAGCTGTCTGGCATGGGTGGCCTGGTGGTTCGGCAGACGAGTGAGGGTCCGTTGACCCAATGGTGCTTTGAGGAGTCGCCGCATGTGGTCGAGACCTTTGTGACGCACGAGGGGCTTGTGGCGCTGGAGCACTTCTATGGAGTTGGGACTTCCAACCAGGTCGCGCGCATGCTGAGCATCTCGTTTGCCGATTATGACTGTGCCCAGCGGGTGAGATCACTCCTGAGGGAACTTGATGCCAAGTTCGACGTGATCGAAAAGCCAATCGATCGTACGGGGAACAGCGGTATATGCGGAGCAGCATGACAAAACTGCGTTCTACAAAAAAGTTTGAGATTGTGCTTGACTCCAATAAGCTAAAGTGGTTTTATATGTCTTGCGCTGCGGCGTTACCTCAGCTGGATAGAGGGTCTGACTACGAATCAGAACGTCATAGGTTCGAATCCTATACGCCGCACCAATTGAAATCGAAAGCCTCCGGCAACGGGGGCTTTTCTTTTACGTCGGCACTGCATGGATTCGAACCTCGGTCGAGGCGCGGGCGTAAAGAAAACGCGGAGCGTTTTTAGCCCGCGGGCGAGCACGCCGGAAGGCGGGCGGAGCCGGTGCGGATCCGCGCAGCGGATGCGCGGAATCCTATACGCCGCACCAATCGAACTTAAAGCCTCCGGCAACGGGGGCTTTTCTTTTATGGCAACACCGCATGGATTCGAACCTCGGTCGAGGCGCGAGCATCTTAATCATCACTTCGTAAAATTTTTCCAAATTGTCGCTTGACCCATCGAGGGGTCACGTGCATAATAATCCGTACGTTGCGGCGTTACCTCAGCTGGATAGAGGGTCTGACTACGAATCAGAACGTCATAGGTTCGAATCCTATACGCCGCACCAACTGAACTTTAAAGCCTCCGGTAACGGAGGCTTTTCTTATATGTCGATATACTTTAGAAGTTGCTTTTGCTGTGTTTGAAAGTATCGAGTCGATTGACTGCGTCAAATGAGTAAAAATCAAATTCGATAACTTTTTTCGAAAAATGCTTGACCTTTATTCAGTCGATGTGCATAATAATCAACAAGTCGCGGCGTTACCTCAGCTGGATAGAGGGTCTGACTACGAATCAGAACGTCATAGGTTCGAATCCTATACGCCGCACCATTTGAGATTAAAGCTCCCGGCAACGGGGGCTTTTCTTTTACGTAAGCACTGCATGGATTCGAACCTCGGTCGAGGCGCGGGCGTCAAGAAAACGCGGAGCGTTTTTAGCGAGCGGGCGAGCACGCCGGCAGGCGGGCGAAGCCGGTGCGGATCCGCGCAGCGGATGCGCGGAATCCTATACGCCGCACCAATTGAACTTGAAGCCTCCGGCAACGGGGGCTTTTCTTTTAGGCGGACGCCGCATGGGTTCGAGCCTCGGTCAAAGGGGACTATTTCTCATCGACTCGTGTAAGATTTCGAGTATGCGCCTCGGTGAGCCCGTGGCGCGCTCTTTCTATAGACGACCGATCAGGGTGATATTTCGTGGCAGAGCGTCCGACATACAAGCTCAGGTTTCTTGATCCCAAAAAGCGCTTTCCGGCCATGCCCGAGCAGCCTGCGGGACGCTCGTATGGCGTGGTTTGGAAGCTCTTTGGCGAGGACCCGCATGAATCATGCTATGTTGTCGAATTCGTCGGCAAAAGCCATGTGTCGCTTTTGGGCTACGTGAGCGTTTCGGGTGAGGTCTATAAGGTGGACCGTCCCGTTAACGAAGTATCGCTGCCCGACGATCCCGACATGCAGCTGATTCTTGACGAGTCCGATTCCAACATCGGTGAGATTGCAGTCAGGGGTACCGATGGGACGATGCGCTCCCGGGCGCGAGTCATCGGCTCTCCCGAAGGCACCATGCGCGAACAATCCGATCGCGAGACGTGGAATTCGACGCGCAGCCTTCGCTACGGCGAGTTCATGGCCTCGATGTTCTTGCGTTACGTGATATTCGCCGATTCTGAAAACGCTGTCTCAGACACGGCAGGCGGTGACGGCCTCGACGAGGGTATGAAAAATGCCGTCGACAAAATCAAACTTGTAAAACTCCCCGAGCCGGTCGAGGTGTTTTTGGGCTTTAACACGGCACCGCTCCCCGATGCTATCGAGACGCTGCTCTACCGCGTTGACCATGCCGAGAATCCGAGCGGTATCGAGCGCTATGCCGCCACCCTTATGAGCGAAATTGACTTGCCCCGCCTGCGCACCATCGCTGCCAAGTCCGAGATGAGCTTGGCTCGCATTGATCGCTCAAAGCTTTTCTATCTCAATTTTGATCGTAGCCTGCTGGACCAGGACGAGATTGACATGCTGCTTGCCATCGAGTGCCGTCTCAACCGCCTCTCTGGCATCCTCGAGCGCATCGGGGCCGGATTGGCCCCTGCGGCATCCTCGCCGAGCCTTGAGGGCTGCGCGCTCTTTGATGCATGGCATATCGCCAAGACGACCAACGATGTTCCCCGACTGCTCGATACGGCCTCGAGCGATAACCCGTGGGGCAAACCGGGTACGGTGGCTTGCCAGCCGGGCGGTGAGTGGGATGTGCGTACCCGCTTCGCGCGTATTGTCGAGGCGCTTAACGTGGTCACACGGCTCGACTATACCTATCGGGCAAACGTTGCCGAGGGGATTATGCTCGTTCGGTTTGGGCAGTCTGTCGTTGATGCCATGCTGCAACGTGAATACGACGCTCAGGATGACGCCTGGCGCGAGCTGGACGAGGACACGCGCGCGATCTGGGCCGCGGAGCACGATGCGCGCGTGGCACTCACGCTTGCGGCAGCGTGTTTTGCCGCGGGCACCTGCATCACGCGCTGCTATGTGCAGATTGCTGCTCCCGACAGTGAGCAGGGCGAGCGCGTTGTTGCAACGTATTTCTTTGGGCGCGCGGCCTATCTGGCCGATTGCGTGCCTGTCGCCAAGGATCTTGAGAGCATGGACATGGACGATATGCCGTGCAAGCGTGTGCTTGAGGCGTATGAGTCAACCGCTCCGGAGACGATTGAGCCTGCGGAGGTTCATGCTCGTCCGCGTGATGACCATCGCACGCTGCCGCCGGCGCTGCGCGATCTGCTGCTTGCCGATACGGCTGACGAGTTGGAGGTCATGGAAGAGGACGACGACCCATACGTGGCCCGTGTTGTTGAATTGCGCGAGCAGGCAAAAGTCGACCGTACAGGTGCTTTTGAAGGCTTTTCCCGTCTTGTCGAGGAGTTGGAGGCTAAGTGCGCCGTCGCCGAGCTTTTGGCGACAGGTCCGGTTCAAACGCAGTTTTGCGATAACCAGCTGGTGCGCATGGTGCTACCGGTGTTGGAAGAAGACGACTCTGTGCGGATCCTTCATGCGCCCGATGCACTGTACTTTGCCCAGCACGAGATTTGCAGCTTTTACGCCGAGCAAGAGGACTTTGAACGAGCACTGCCCGAGGTGCGCCATCTTTACGATCTGGCGCGCTCGTCCATGCAATCGCACTTTGCGCTCATCAACGTGCTTGCGCGTCTGGAGCGCTTTGACGAGATTATCGAGGTGGCGCGCCACGGCCTACGTATTGCCAGCGATCGTTCTGCAATTGGCTACCTGTTCTACCGCTTGGCGTTTGCCTATTGGAATTGCGATCAGCTCGACCTGGCGCTGGCTTGTTACCGTCTAGTGCCGCGCGGTGAGGAATCGGGCAGCAGCGCGCTGGAAGAAATGCAGGGCCTCATGAACGAGATGGGCGTCAGCGAGCCGCCGACGTTCGAGGAAGCGGTCGAGACCATCCGCACGGCTGGACTTGAGCTGCCGCCAGTGTCCGCCGTGACGAATCAGCTGGCGGATGCCGCCGTGCAACTGGTCGACAACGGCTTCTTTTTCCTTGCACGCGGTTGCATCTTCCAAATGTGGCGCACCATGGGTAACGACGAGCTCGGCTCCCTCAACCGCTCGCTGGGGTAGGGGCGATATAGAGGGGCCGCACCGCGCTATTTGTATCGGCGCGGGCGGGAGGACCCGGCAGGATTGGTAAGGCATAAAGCCGCCGAGCCTGCTAAAACTGTTAAACTCTGCTAAAGTTGCTAAACTTTGTTAAAGTTGTTAAAACTAGCAGAGGAGGGCAGAATGACGAAAGCTGTTAACCCCTTTAAGCCAACGGCGGGCATGAATCCGCCTGAGCTTATCGGACGGGACACTGTTTTGGATGACTTTGCCGAGGCTCTTGAGAATGGTCCTGGTGCCCCCGATCGACTCATGCGCATCTCGGGCGTCCGAGGCACAGGTAAAACGGTGCTCCTTAATGCATTGGGTGACCTTGCACGCAAAAAAGGATTCGAGGTCGTTGACGTTGCCTCCAATGCTGGTTTTTGCAATAGAATCCTCGAGGCTCTGCAGCGAAACGTTCGTCTTGAATCAATCTCGATTTCCCCATCGATTTTAGGGGTCAGCCTTGGCTCCATGGAGATGTCGAAGTCGGCCTCTCATCTGGGCGAGGCGATGTACGATGCTGCGAAGCGCGGTGGTCTGCTCATTACGCTCGACGAGATCCAGGATGCCTCAACTGAGGAAATGCGCGAGCTAGGCAATGAGATGCAGCTCTTGATCCGCCAAGGAGCGAATGTCGCTTTCGCTTTCGCCGGGCTGCCGACATCGGTAGATGGCGTGGTGGTGGATGATACGTTGACGTTCCTTCAGCGAGCCAAACATGTTGAACTTACTCGGCTTTCCGATTTTGAAGTTGGCGGATCGTTTGAGGATACGATGAGACGAGCGGGCAAGGAGCTCGACAAAGGTGCCGCTGAGCTATTAACAAAAGCTTCGGCAGGCTATCCCTTTATGGTCCAGCTGGTCGGATATTACGCTTGGCAGGTTGCTGCGCGCAGTGGGGCGGAGAGCGTGAGCGAAGAGGCGGCTCGTAAGGGTATCCAGGCGGCTCTTGATAGCTTTAATGCTATGGTGATTGCCCCAGCGCTGCGCAGGGTGTCGGAACGGCAGTTTCAGTATCTCGCGGCGATGGCTCAATGCGAGGGCGTCGATATCGCCAACGGCGATATCGCCAAGAAGATGGGTTTGTCGGCGAACAAAGTTGGGTCATATCGCAAGCGTCTGATCGATGCGGGGTTGATTGAGCCCGCGGGCTATGGCTGTGTTTCGTTTGCAATTCCGTACATGCGCGATTATCTGTTGGAGACCGTTCGAGAGGACTAATAAAGACTGGAGGCATCGACGCCGCCGCTGGGGTTGCCCCCGTATCTTTGTCTCAATCTGTAACATCTAGAGGGGATTACGGCATGCAGGTGTTTCAGATTGAGACATTTGCGGATAGCGCCGACTGTTTGTCTAAATCTGTAACCTCTGGACGAAGATTTGTCCTGCAACTGTTACAGATTGAGATGATTGGCTGAGACGTCTACTGGCAAATTGGAATCGCTCCAAAATTTCCCCTTGCCCATCCTTGGCTGTTTGGTTACTATAGAACGGCTGTTACGGAGAGCTGACCGAGAGGCCGAAG
>USMH01000025.1 GCA_900555745.1 uncultured Collinsella sp. | reverse complement strand
CAGCTGATTCATGGGCTGGGCGATTCGGTTAAGATCAATGCGCAGATGCTCAAGGTGCATGCCTATGAGTATTCGGCGTGGGCATCGGCGTTTTCGATCAGCACATCGCTCGACTTTTATCAGCTCACGCAGGGCGTGCCCGAGCTCGTTTCGGCATTGCAGACAGGTCTGTATGGCCAAGGCGACGTAGCCGGTCTGCTCGAAAACGAGATTGTCAACGTATATGGCGCGGCACTTGCCGATCTGGCTTCGCTCGACAATAATGCGCTGTTTTGCGTGGCATGTCTCATGGTTTTGATGGGCGAGGGCAATATCGCAGAACTCGAGGCTTGCGGGGTGAGGCTGTCGATGGTCGACCAGTCCTACTTTGTACGCGACTACCCGATCTTTGGCTTGGATCCCGCCGAGCGGAGTTTTACGTGTCTGGGCACGGAGGATAACGGACGCTTGCGTTTGCGTAAGTTGGTGGCCGAGGTTCGCCCCGAACTTGTTCCGAGGGCGGCCCGGATTTTGCTTAAGGCGGGCCGATGCGATGCGGCGATGGGCCTGGCGGACGCCTTTTTGGACCGTGAAGCGGTCCTTGAACTCGCTGGGCAGTATGGGGTCGATCTGGCTCTGACGGGGCACGGGGCCGATATCTGCCGAGCAGCGCTGGGCACGATCGATGCCGACGATCCGGCTCCAGAGCCAACGCCTGCCGAGGCGCTCGGCGTATATCTGGCAGCGGTCAGCGTGTCCAATACAAAGCTCGCTCGCTATATGGCATCGGTTATCGAGCGCGGGGGCGAACGGGCGGCCTGCGAAATAGACCCTGTTTCATGGAGGGTGGCCCAGACACTGACGGCTGTTTGCTATGGGGACAACGGGCTTGGGCTCCCTACGAACCTGGCCGTGCCAGAAATCGAGACATCCCATACCGCACTCGATATGTTGTCTGCGCATATCGAGGTCAAGCGGTGCCTGACCGAGCGGGGAGATGACGGCGGCGTTCTACAGCAGCTCAAAACGAGCAAGGCCTACGACTGCGAGCTCGACATCGCGGGGATTGTTATACGGGCCGATAGTATGCTGGTGGAGCTCTTTGACGGGTCGTTTGCGGGAACCGACGAGCGCGACGACGAGATGACGGTGGTGCGGGAGGCGCTCGACGTACGCGGGCTTAAGGCGATGGCTATCTGGGTGCGCATGGTGTTGGCGGCACGGCGGCTCCTTTCCGGCTTGCCGGTAACCGACGACGCGGCGTTCAACGAGCTCGATCGTTTTGCTGTGCGCATGCGCGACAACCAGATTCAGCTGTTTGGCCTGTTGCTAGAAGGCTGGCAGTCGCTGGCAGAGGGACGGCCGGTTAATGCAAAGTTCCGTGCGGTCCAAGTGCTCAAACTTGCCGAGGAGTCGATTGCGTACATGCGCGATAACGCATTGCTGCTGGAACGCGCGGCATATCTGCGTAACACCTCGATGGTTTCGGTGCGCGAGGAAGCGGAGTTGCTCGATATAAGCCAGACGCAGGTTGGTGGCGCAGAAGCCTGGATGGTGGCGCTGCATTTGGCCTGTGCGGGCCGAGACAGCGATCTTGCGGCCTGGATGTCCATGAATCGTGCGGGGATTCTAGAGCCATCGTATCGGCTCTTTGCGCGCCTTGCCATGCATTGTCTGGGCGAGCCGGCGGCCAGGATACGCAAGAAGCTTCCCGTGCGCGAGCTGTCGCGGTACTCGCTGCGCGACGATTTGGAAGGGGAGAGCGAGCGCCTATTCCAGGCCGGCGAGGTTAAAGCCGTTGATACCATCGACCATATCGAGATTCGCATGTTTGGTGCGTTTCGCGCCGAGCGCGACGGGTTTCCCATCACGGACAAAATGTGGCGCCGCAAGAAGGCGGCGACGCTTGCCGAGCGGCTTGCGCTGGGCATGGATGCGCTCGTCGATCGTGAGACGCTGGCCATGGAGCTGTGGCCCCATGCCGAGTTCAATAGCGCCCGCAACAACCTGTACTCGACGATATCGCGCTTGCGGTCGGCTTTGGGGCCGACGCCGGATGGCAAGTCATGCGTGCTCATCCAAAATGAATGCATTGGGCTCAACGGTGACTACGTCAAGACCGATGTACGGCTGTTTGACCAGATAAGCCGCGAGGTTTTGGGAAATCGCACGGGTGCGCGCGGGCCCCATCTGGTCGAGTTGTGCCTTAAGATTGAGCAGCTTTATGCCGGACCGTTGTATGTTCCCAATGGCTGTAATCCCACCTACTTTTTGCGCATGCGGCGCATTATGCAGTCAAAGTACATCGATTGCATGATTAAGGGAGCAAATGCCGCTCTAGAAGAAAACGACCTGCAGTCGGCGATTTGGCTGGCGGAGTCGGGGCTTCGGCAGGAAACGGCGCGTGAGGATATGGTGCGCTGCGCCATGCGTGTCTACAGCGCGGCGGGGCGGCGGCGCGATATCGTCGAGCTGTACAGCGGGCATATGCACCATCTGAGGGAGCAGGTCAATGGCGTGCCCGAGCCCGAGACGCGGCGTCTATACGAGCGCTTGGTGGAGGGGCGGCTCAATCGCGTGCTGGTCGAGCGATAAAAAACGGGCGCCCGAAGTACTTGGGCACCCGTAAGCTTGCTATGTGTTGGCTCGCCGGATCATTGGCTCTTAGACGAGCTTGATCTTCTCGATGTCCTTGCGCGAGGACTCGCGATACAGTGAGAACTTGCGGCCGATGACCTGGACGACCTCGGCGTGGCAGCGCTCGGCGAGCTCTTCGGCGGCCTCGCGGGCGGAAAGGCTAGAGCCATCGAGCACGGAGCACTTAACGAGCTCGTGCTTCTCCAGGTAGGCGACCGTCTGCTCGACGGTGCCCTCGTTGACGTCGGACTTGCCGATGATGATGGCGGGGTTGAGGTGATGGGCCATGCTGCGAAGCTGCTTGACCTGGGCTCCTGTCAGTGCCATGGGTTCTCGCTTTCTATGTATGGGGCGCCCCGCGACGGGGCCTTAATCTACGTGAGCTGTCCCACGATAGCGCAGGAACGGCGCGGTGTGGAGCGCGTTTGCCCAGTTCAAAAAGAATGCGGATGCCGAGTGAGTGGGCGGTGCGGGCTGCGAACAGGCTATGAGCTGGGCGCAGAGACCGGCTCCCATGCAATAAACGCCCAACGAACCTTGCGGACATGATCGAGCATATAGCGCCCCTGCGGCACGCCCTTGGAGCCCGGCTCACCGGCATGGGGGTTCTCAATCATGTGTTGAGCGATGTAGTCGCGCAGGCGGTCGATCTTATCCTCGTTGCCATGCTCGAGCATACGGGAAAAATCCGCCACACCTGCCTCGAGGCTATCGAAGGTATCGCGACGAGGCGATTCAAAGTACGTAACCTGCGGCAACGCACCCATCTGAATGAGGATGTTGAAGGCGTACACAAAGCCATTACTGCAGGTAACCGAGGCGCCGATGGCGTTCATCACGTGCAGGTCATAGCGCGGGCTGGAGTTGGCGACCATCGTGACAGCACAACGCCGGCGAGCCGTGCGGTCGAGCTTGGCAAGCGCGCCTTTTAGGTTGGTCGTGGTGACAGAGCGACTGGCAAAGGCAACATCCACCGCTTTCGCGACCGGTCCAACCAAATCCCAATCATCATCCCAAGCAAGCTCAAGCGGCGTAATAAGATCTTCGAGCCCGTAATACTCAATGCCGGCATCAAGCGTGCCCAACATGGCAGGAGAGAAGTCGGCAGCAATCACGGAATGCCCAGCCTGAGCAAGCGGAATAGCAATCGACCCAGCCCCACACCCCATATCAAGCACCGACTCACCAGGCTTCAACGCCAACAGCTTTATAAAATCCCGAGCATAAGGGGCAGTCTCCAACGGCCGAAAATGCCGAGCCCGCTTATCCCATTCAAAAGAATCATCAGCCCGCCGCCGAGCAGCCTGCATCTGCATCCACTCCTGGTTCCAATCTGTGGAAAGCAGCTCAGAACGATTCTCCCCATCAACCACGGGCCAACCTCCTAGCAACAAAAAAGCGACTCCTCCCAAAAGAAGAGCCGCAACCAGCATATATCAGAAAGAACCGTTCCAACGCCAAACCGCCCTCACAACCAAGGCGGGCAGGAGCGAAGCGACTGCCATACGGGATAGAACCCAACTGAGGTCCCGTTGTGCGGGAGCCCCGGGGAGGGCAAATATATAAGGTCGATCGCGAGTTCCGCACGAGCCGGAGAGCACTTAATGTGCTCTCCGTGCGAGTCAGGACTGTCCGAGCAGGCGACCTTATATATTTGCCCTCCCCGGGGCTCCTCGCCAGTCCCCCTCAGCTAGTTCTTGAGCGAGTTCAAAGGTGCCGGGAAGCGTCCGCCGCGGTGGGCAAGCACGGTGCCGGCGTTGGGGTTCACCGGCATGATGGGCGCACGGCCGAACAGGCCACCGTACTCGACGCAGTCGCCCACGCCCTTGCCGATGGCGGGAATCACGCGGACGGCCGTGGTCTTGTTGTTGATGACGCCGATGGCCATCTCGTCGGCGATGATGCCGGCGATGGTCTCGACCGGGGTGTCGCCGGGGATGGCGATCATGTCCAGGCCAACGGAGCACACGCAGGTCATGGCCTCGAGCTTCTCGAGCGAAAGCGCACCGGCCTCGACGGCGGCGATCATGCCGGCGTCCTCGGACACGGGGATAAAGGCGCCGGAGAGGCCGCCCACGCTGGAGCTGGCCATGACGCCGCCCTTCTTGACGGCATCGTTGAGCATGGCGAGCGCGCAGGTCGTGCCCGGGCCACCACAGGTGCCCACGCCGATGATCTCGAGGATACGGGCAACGGAGTCGCCGATGGCAGGCGTGGGAGCCAGCGACAGGTCGACGATGCCCTTCTCGACACCCAGGCGATGGGCGGCCTCGCGGCTCATGAGCTCGCCGGCGCGGGTGATCTTAAAGGCGGTTTGCTTGATCTTTTCGGCGACTTCCATCATCGATGCGGAATCGGGCAGCGTCTCCAGGGCTGCGGCCATAACGCCGGGGCCCGAGACGCCTACGTTGATGACGGCGTCGGCCTCGCCACCGCCGTGGACGGCGCCCGCCATAAACGGGGAGTCCTCGACCATATTGGCAAAGCAGACAAATTTGGAAGCGCCGACGGAGTCCTGGTCGGCCGTGAGTTTAGCGGCATCGATGATGGTCTGGGCGGCCATAAGCACGGCGTCCATGTTGATACCGGCGCGCAGGCTGGCGACGTTGACGCTGGAGCAGACGCGGCTCGTGGTGGCGAGCGCCTGGGGGATGGACTGGATGACGCGACGGTCGGCGTCGCCGATGCCCTTCTGGACGAGCGCGGAGAAGCCGCCCAGGTAGTCGATGCCGAGCGTCTCGGCCGCGCGGTCGAGGGCATGCGCGATGGGGGTGAGGTCCTCATCCTTGCAGCACGCGGCAATCTGCGCCACCGGGGTGACGGAAACGCGCTTGTTGACGATGGGGATACCGTACTCGCGCTCGAGGTTCTCGGCGGTCTCGACCAGATGCTCAGCCGTGTGCGTCACGTGGTCGTAGATCTTCGTGCACATGCGGTCGAGGTTCTCGTCGCCGCAACCCATGAGCGAAACACCCATGGTGATGGTCCTGATGTCGAGGTTCTGCTCCTCAACCATGCCGCGGGTTTCCGCGATTTCTGCGGGCGTGATCGCCATCCTTGCGCTCCTATCTGCCAAAACGAGCATAATCTTATCTATTTTAACGTGCCGCACGTGCCAAGTGGCGCATGCGGCACGTTTTGGTGCTCGGTTGTTTCCGTTGTGTTACTGCCCAAAGACCTCTTCGGCGATACGAGCGCTTTCGGCGGCGTCCTTGGCGTAGTAGTCCGCGCCGATCTGCTTGGCGTATTCGGGGGTGAGTACGGCGCCGCCTACGATGATCTTGACGCCCGGCACCTCGGCATGGAGCAGCTTGATGGTCTCCTCCATGGCGACGACCGTGGTAGTCATAAGCGCCGAGAGGCCGACGAGTTTGATATCGCGCTCCTTGACGGTCTTGAGCACCTCTTGCGGGTCGACGTCGCGGCCCAGGTCAAAGACGGTGTAGCCGTAGTTATCGAGCAGCATTTTGACGATGTTCTTGCCAATATCGTGGATGTCGCCCTTGACGGTGGCCACGCAGATTTTGCCCTTGTCGGCAATCTCGCCGGCGGGCATCAGGCGCTTGATGGTGTCGAAGCCCACGCGCGCGGCCTCGGCCGAGGCCATGAGCTGCGGTAGGAAGAATTTGCCCTGGTCAAAGAGGACGCCAACCTCGTCGAGGGCGGGGATAAAGTGATTGTTGATGAGGTCCATGGCATCGTGGTCTGCCAGCAGACGCTCGGTCTCGGCAGCGATCTCGCCTTTGCGGCCCGAGACGACCATGCGACGAATCGGGTCGTCGTTGCCGTCGGTGCCGGCGGTGCCAGCAGCGGGCGCGGCATCACTCGATGCGGCCTGAGCCGCTGTCGGGTTGGCGGCGATCTTGTACGGATCGGTCCAACCGGCGTAGCGCTCGATGTATCCGGTCGAGCCCTCGTCCTCAACGCTCAGGACGCGATAGCTGTAGACAGTATCCATAAAGCGCTTGGAGCCCGGGTTCATGATGGGGGCGTCCAGGCCCGCGCCAAAAGCGGCAGCCAAAAAGACCGAGCCCAGCAGCGGGCGGGCAGGCAGGCCAAAGCTGATGTTCGACACGCCGAGCGCGCATTTGACGCCCAGACGCTCCTTGCACAGGGACATGGCGCGCAGGATCTGCTCGGCTTGGCGTTGATTGGTCGAGGCGGTCATGACTAGACAGTCGATGAGGATGCGGTTCGGGCCGATGCCGTAGCGGGCGGCCTCGGCCACGATGCGCTCGGCGATGGCGAAGCGGGCCTCGGCGGTATCGGGGATGCCGCCTTCGTCGAGCGTAAGTCCGACAACGTTGGTGCCGTAGTGGGCGACCAGCGGAAAGATCTCATCCATGATCTGCTGCTTGCCATTGACCGAGTTGATGATGGGCTTGCCGGCGTAGCGGCGCACGGCGGCCTCGACGGCTGCGGGGTCGGTGGAGTCGATCTGCAACGGCAGCAGCGTGGAGCCCTGGAGCTGTTCGGTCGCCTGTTGGATGATCTTGACTTCGTCGATCTCGGGCAGGCCCACGTTGACGTCCAGGATGTCGGCGCCCTGTTCCTGCTGGCTGATGCCCTGGCTCACGACGTAGTCCAGGTCGCCGTCGCGCAGGGCCTGCTGCAGGCGCTTTTTGCCGGTGGGGTTGATGCGCTCGCCGATGACGGCGATCTTGTGGCCGTCGCAGGGAAGGTCCACGACCGTTTGGGCGCTCGTGACCGACATACTGGGCTTGCGGTGGCGCGGGCTGGGCGTGTGGTTATCGATAAGCGTGCGCAAGGCCGCCATGTGCGCCGGCGTGGTGCCGCAGCAACCGCCCACGACGCTCACACCGTCGGCGATCATGCCGGCGACGGCTTCGGCGTATTCGGGGGCCTGGATATCAAAGACGGTATTGCCGTCGTCGTCCACGTGGGGCAGTCCCGCGTTGGCCTGCACCATAATGGGCTTGTCGGTAACGGTGAGCATACGTGCGGCGAGTCCTCGAAGCTCGGCCGGTCCTTGGCTGCAGTTGATGCCCAAAACGTCGGCGCCGATGGCGTCGAGCGTGATGGCGGCGACCTCGGGGCTCGTGCCCAGGAAGGTGCGGCCGTCTTCCTCAAAGGTCATGGTGGCAAAGACGGGCAGGTCGGAGTTCTCGCGGCAGGCGAGGACGGCTGCCTTGATCTCGGCAAGGTCAGTCATGGTCTCGATAATAAAGAGGTCCACGCCCGCATCGACGCCGGCGCGCACTTCCTCGGCAAAGAGGTCATAGGCCTCGTCGAAGCTCAGGGTGCCCAAGGGGCGAAGCAGCGCGCCGATGGGGCCGATGTCACCGGCGACGTAGCGGGCGCCGGCCTCGCGGGCACAGGCGACGGCCGCGGCAAAGACGCCTGCCACGGTGGCGGCACCGTCGAGCTTGTGGGCGTTGGCGCCAAAGGTGTTGGCGGTGATCACGTCACAGCCGGCCTCGACATATTGACGTTGGATATCAGTGATAACCTGGGGCTCCTCAAAGTTGAGCAGCTCGGGCAGGGCGCCCGCCTTCATGCCAGCGGCCTGCAACATGGTGCCCATGCCGCCGTCGAACAGCAGGTGCCCCGTGCCCTCGATGGCCGCATGCAGGCGATCGTCCTTAATGCGAAGGTCGTCGATCGTGCGCGTCTTGTACGTGGCACCGTTGCGACGTGCGGCATCAACGGGTGCCGCCAATGCAGTGCCGTCAGAATCATGAGTGATAAGCGGAGTAAACATCGGGGGCTCCTAATGGCTGGAATAGCAGGTGGTGTGGGCGGCGCGGAAGCGGCAGTGTTCGCGCATGCGGCAGATATTGCAGGTGGGGCGGCTCTGGGCGTCGTGGACCTCGCCGTCGAATAGGCCGATCACCGCGGTCACGCTTTTGGTGGGCATGAGCAGGCTGGTGGGTGTGACGGTAAGCCCGATGAGCCGCGTGGCGTTGAGCGCATTGACGATCGAGCGCTGGGCCGAGAGCGGGCAGTCGCCATAGCCGGGACTGAAGCGCCAGTTGCCGGCGAGTCCGTGTGCGGCGGCCGCAGCCTTGACCTGCTGGTCCATTTGCTCAACGGCGGCTTCCACGTAAGCGGAGCACGCGGCGTCGAGCACGGCGCCCTCCAGGGGATGTTGGGCTCCCGTGATGCGCAGGCGACGCTCGGCGTCTATGCCGAGGGTGCATGCCATGAGCGCGGCAAAGCGGGCGTCTTTGAGATGACGATAGATATCGCGACCGCGCAGTTCAACGTTGGTGCCGACCAGGCGAATGCAAGGTTCTCCCTGCTCGTCCACACCCGTGGCATCGACGGCAAACACGCGGCGCACGCCACGGGGCTCAATGTCCAATTCCAGACGTTCAACGACAAGCTCAATACGCTGCGACAACTCGGGCTCAATCTGCTGGCCGCCGTAACCCAGATACCGCAGCATCTCGGCACGGTCGACACGGGGATGGTGCGCAGCATCGACACGGTAAAGCGCCGGCGACGCAAGGTCGGCCGGCACTTCGACAAAAGCTGTATCGATGTGCGGTTTTTCCATTACCCTAGGCGCTCCATAATGGTTGCGGCGATCGCAGGACGGTTCATAGTGTACAGGTGCAAGCCGTCGGCGCCGTGCTCCTTGAGGTCGCAAAGCTGGCGGGCTGCATAATCTACACCAGCTGCCTGCAGGCTCTCGGGGTCATTCTCGTACTTGGCGAGAATCTTGATGACGGGGGAGGGCAGCGACGCGCCGCACATAAAGACCATGCGGCTGATCTGTGACTTGCCCATAAACGGCATGATGCCCGCGGTAATGGGCACGGTGATGCCGGCCTTGTCGGCAAGCTCGCGAAAACGGTAGAAGCACTCGTTATCAAAGAAGAGCTGCGTCACAAAGAAGCTCGCGCCAGCGTCCTGTTTTTGCTTGAGGTGTTCGACCGAGAGGTTGAGATCCTCACAGGCAATATGGCCCTCGGGATAGGCTGCGGCGCCCACGCAAAAGCCGGCGTCGACGAGCTCGGGGATGAGGTCGCGGGCGTAGGCGTAGTCCGAGGCGGGCTTGTCGTCCTCGGTCGCGCCGGCGGGGAGATCGCCACGCAGGGCCAGGATGTTTTCCACGCCGGCGGTGCGATACTCGTCGATCTTGGCGGCGATATCGGCATGCGAGCGGCCCACGCAGGTAAGGTGTGCCACCGAGGGTGTATCGAATTCGCTCGTAATCATATGCGCGATGGGGGCGGTGGTGGCGCCGTTGCCCGAGCCGCCAGCCGAGCAGGTGACCGAGACAAAGCTCGGCGAAAGCTTGCACAGATTGCCTGCCACTTCGCGAGCCGTGTCGAGGGTCAGCTCGCCCTTGGGCGGGAACATCTCAAACGAAACGGGTGCGGTGCCCTGGGATGCTGCCTGCTTAAAAACCTCGTCGACGCGCATATCGTGCTCCTCTAGATACGTAATAGTGTGATGTGTTGTAAGGATTCTACAGCACCACTGTGCCACGGTGGAGTTTCACTCGTTATTTGAGGATACCAATCAAAGATGCCTTGCTATCGGCTTTCTCTATAACAGAGCGGCTAATCTAGGCACGGACTATAAAGACTGGTATCTGATGC
>USMH01000024.1 GCA_900555745.1 uncultured Collinsella sp. | reverse complement strand
GCCTTGCCCATCGCGTGACGACGGAGCTGCCCGAGCGCACCGGTAACCTGGGCCATCTGACATGGAAGAATCCCTTTACCGACGAGGTCTCGAACGAGAGTTTCCCCGAGGTCTTTGATCGCGCGCTGGTCGATTACGAGTGCACGGTCGCACGTTTTATCGAGACCGGTGACATGGATGCCGTGACCAGTCACGTCAACTACAGCGGTCGCGTGCTCGAAGCCGATGAGGAGTTCGACCGCGAGGAATAGGGCCCGTGCGTGCCCCTTTGCCGAATCCTTACCGGCGGTTCTGGACAATTGGGGTACGATGAACTAACTGCATATCGGGCGAATACGAAGGGTCCCTGTCCATGAAATACACCAAGCTCGAGCGTAACTGGGTTATGTATGATGTGGGCAATTCGGCCCTTGTGCTGCTCAATACCTCGGTGGTGCCCATTTACTTTAACGCCATCAATACCGGCGCTTCCTCGGCCGACCTGGTGGTCGCTTGGGGCAATGCGCAGACGATCGCCTCGCTGGTCATCGCCATGCTCATGCCCATTCTGGGCGCGCTTGCCGACTACGCCGGCAACAAGATCAAGTTCTTCTTGGGCTTCTTCCTCACGGGCCTGGTGCTTTGCCTGGCGCAGGCTATCCCAATGTCCGCCATGGCATTTTTGACCGTGTACGTGCTGTGCACCATCGGCCTTAACTCTTCTATGACGTTCTACGACGCCATGCTGCCCGACATTACCACCGACGAGCGCATGGACGCCGTGTCCAGCTCGGGCTATGCCTGGGGCTACATCGGTTCCACCGTGCCGTTCGTCATCTGCCTGGCGCTCATCATGGGTGGCCCCGCTCTTGGCGTCCCTACCATGCTGGCAACGCGTCTGTCGTTTATCATCACTGGTGCCTGGTGGCTCATCTTTACCCTGCCGCTCATTCGCACCTATAAGCAAAAGTACGGTCGCGAGCGCGGTCCCGAGGACACTATCGGCCACATCGTGGGCGGTGTGTTCTCCGAGGTCGGACACACCATGCGCGAGATCGTCCACAACAAGACCGTGCTGGTCTACATGATCGCGTTCTTCTTCTATATCGATGGCGTCCACACGGTCATTTCCATGGCCACCAGTTACGGATCGGCCTTGGGCATCGATTCGACGCAGCTAGTGCTGGCGCTGCTCGTTACGCAGTTCGTGGCCTTTCCGTCCGCCATCATCTACGGCAAGCTCGCCGGACGCGTAGGCACGCTCAACATGATCCTGGTGGCAGTCGCCGCCTACATGGGCATTGTGCTGTTCGCCGCGTTCTTCCTAAAGACCGCCTTTGAATTCTGGGTGCTTGCCATTATGGTCGGCCTGTTCCAGGGCGGCGTGCAGGCGCTTAGCCGTAGCTACTTTGGTCGCATTATCCCCAAGGAAAAGTCCAACGAGTACTACGGCTTCTTTGACATCTTCGGTCGCTATGCAAGCGTCATGGGCACTTTCCTAGTGTCGGTCGTCACCTCGCTGACCGGCAACCCGTCGCTGGGCGTCCTTTCCATTGGCGTGCTGCTGATCGTTGGCTTTATGCTGCTGGTCCGCCTGTCCCGCATGACTCGGGCGGCAGAGCATGCTGCATAGGAGCGAGCGGCTATTGTGCCTGTCCACGGTACTCTTTTGGGGTTATCCGCAATAAACATTGCGACTTGCGAGCAATGATTTGCCCAAGTGGGTATGATGGAATCAGCTAGGTCGCGGGGCGTCGCCTGTGTTTGGCGGCGTCCCGTTTTTGTGTTGCAGGGAGGGTAAGGCATGAACGCCACAGTCGTGATTCCAACGTATTGGGCGGGCGATGACGCTTGCGCAAACGCCCCTGGCACCTATGACCATTCGACGCGACTCAACGCCGACAATCCCGAACTCGACCGCTGCCTGGCCTCGCTTGAGCAGGTACGTGACATCCCGCGCATCATCCTTTTGGTGGTCTGTCCCGTTTCTGCCACAGCCGATGTGTCGCTGCACGTGCGCGAGATTGTCGACGCGCATCCCACGCTCAAGGTCACCGTTGTCACCAACACCCAGGCCTCGCGCATTGCAGACCGGGTTGCTCAGATCGCGCCCAAGGGTTCGGGCGAGTGCGTGAGCCTGCGAGGCTACGGTGCCATCCGCAACATGGGGCTAGCCTGTGCCGCTGTGCTGGGGCATGACGCGGTTATCTTTTTGGATGACGATGAGACTGTCATCGACGCCGACTTTATGAAGCGCGCGACCTATGCGTTGGGGCAGCAGACGCGTCAGGGCTTGCCGATCTTGGTCAAGAGCGGTTATTTCTACGATCGCGACGGCTCGCCGCTGGCTCCCACGGACAAGGCGGGCATCTGCCATCGTTGGTGGACCAAGCGCATCGAGTTCAACCGTTGGATGAAAAAGGCGCTCTCGGGCACCCGCATCTCGCGCTCCAACTACGTGTGCGGCGGCCTGATGGCCCTGCACGCCCGCGCCTTTACGCGTGTGGCCTTTGACCCGTTTATCACCCGCGGCGAGGACTTGGATTACCTCTTTAACATGCGCATGTTTGGCTACGACGTGTGGTTCGATAACGAGTGGACCGTGCGCCATCTGCCTCCGGAGTCCGAAAAGCGCTCACCGCGCTTTATGCAGGATGTATACCGTTGGTACTACGAACGGGCCAAGTTGACATTCGCCGCGCATCAAAAGGAGCTCATTCCCGTTACGGCGGCATCACTCATGCCCTACCCGGGCCCGTGGATTTCGCGCGAGCTCGACGACCGCGTGCGCAAGACCGCTATGGTCCGCAGCGTGTTTACCCGCGAGCACGAGGGCTACCTGCGCATCTGGCGCCATGGTATCGGCGAGGCAAAGGCCTATGCGCGCCAAAACGCTGCAAGCTATCTGCGTTTCCAGAGCTTTTGGCCCAAGATCATGGACGGGCTTTGGCGTGACGCACAACTGATCAGTATCCTGGAGGGGGCCGAATGATCGACCGCCGCGCCCAGCGCGATAGTTCAATATCAATCTTTCGCATCATTGCCGTTGCCTGCGCCATTTGCGTGCTGGTGTACTTTATTTTTGCCTTGGTGACCGGTATCGAGCCGATCGCCACGGTGATTGCCTGCGCGCTGCTGTGCATCTTTCTGTGCATCTTTATCTTTTTGACGCTCAATCCCGATTCGGTGCGCTCCCAGTACACCGAGGAGACGCTCTCGGTGGCCTCGGCCATGCTCGAGGACATTAAGGGCGGTCTGACGCAGGAGTCGGCGCGTTTGGTGTGCCGGCGCATTTTGCCCGAGACGCGCGCCATGACGGTGGCCATCACCGACGAGGGCAACGTGCTTGCCTGCGCGGGAGAGTTTGAGGAAAAACTACTGCCAGATTCTCCCATCCACACGCTTGCCACACGCTACGTTATCGAACATGGCATCGTGCAGTCGTTCAACCGTATGGTGGATGTCGTGGGCTCGGACGGCTCGCACAACCAAGTCCCCGCCGGCATTATCGCCCCCATCAAGGTAGGCGATCGTACCGTCGGCACGCTCAAGTTCTACTACAAGACCCCGCGCGCCGTCGACCGTACCCAGTACGCGCTTGCCTCGGGCTTTGCCGAGATCTTGTCCACGCAGCTCGCCATCCACGAGCTCGAGGTGCAAAAGGAACTCACAGCGCGCGCTGAGGTGCGTGCGCTGCAGGCGCAGATTAACCCGCACTTCCTGTTCAACACGCTGAACACCATTGCATCGTTTACGCGCACCGACCCGCTGCGGGCCCGCGAACTGCTTCGTGAGTTCTCATCGTTCTATCGTGCCACGCTCGACAACTCGGGATCGCTTATTCCGGTCTCGCGCGAGGTCGCACAGACCAAGCGCTACCTTACCTTTGAGAAGGCCCGCTTTGGCGAGGACCGCGTGCTTGCGACGTTCGATGTGTCCGAGGACGTGGAAGATACGCTGGTGCCGGCGTTCGTGATCCAGCCGATTGTCGAGAACGCCGTACGTCATGGTATGGGCGATGACGACGCCCTGAGGATCGACGTGACCGTTCACCAAGACGGCGAGGATGCAATCTTGATTGCCGTGGCCGATAATGGCGTGGGCATGGATGAGGGTACCGCCGCCAGACTGTTTGACGAGCGTTCTGCCCGTCCCGACGCCAGCTCTCCCCAGGGTGGCGGCGCCGGTGTGGCCATGCACAATATTTCGGAGCGCATCCATCGCTTTTATGGGCCGCACTCCTATACGCGTGTCGAATCGGCGCCGGGCAAGGGCACCAAAGTGCTCCTTCATCTTGATTTGTCAGAGAGCATCTTCGACATTCAAGAGTAAAATAAAAGGCTACGGGCTCAACGTCATGCGACGGATGCCCGGCGTAGTTAGTTGACGAAAGGTTTTATCCCTATGCTGCGTGCGATGATTGTGGATGATGAGGCGCCGGCTCGCTCGGAGCTTCGCTTCCTGCTCGAGCAAACGGGCAAGATCGGCACGATCACGGAGGCGTCGAGCGTCCGCTCCGCCATCGAGATGCTTATGGAAAGTCGCGTGGATGTCGTGTTTCTCGATATCTCGATGCCCGGTGCCTCGGGCCTGCAACTTGCCGAGGCGCTGCATAAGCTCAAAAATCCGCCGGCGATCGTGTTTGTGACTGCGTATAGTGACCATGCGGTCGAGGCATTCGACGTGGATGCCGTCGATTATCTGATGAAGCCGGTCGAGGAAGCTCGCTTGGATCGCGCGATCGAGAAGGTCATGCAACGCACCAAGCCGGTTACGGACAGCAAGGTGACCATCGAGCGTATCCCGGTGGAAAAGGGCGGCCGCAAGGTGCTCATTCCCGTGGACGACATTCGCTTTATCATGGCCAAGGACGATTACTCCTGCATCTATACCGTCGATGATCGCTTTTTGTCGACGACCTCGCTGGCGCAGTTTGAGGCCAAGCTCTGCGACTTTGGCTTCTTCCGTGTTCACCGCCGCTATATCGTCAACTTGGCGTGCGTCACGGACGTGGAGACGGTGCCCTCGGGTGCCATCCAGCTGGGCATTACGGGCGTCGACGAACGCGTGCCGGTTTCGCGCCGCCGCGTCGTGCCGCTCAAGAAGGCCCTGAGTCTCTAGCACACTGGCCCCGCAGCCCTGTAGACCCATCGTCTGCGGAGCCGTGGGGCCTTTTTTGCATGTATCTGCCGAATCGTTTTTTTGCGGAAGGGATCCCATGAACAGTGCAAGCGCCAAGCGCATCGACATCATCTCGGACACCCACGGCTATCTTTCGCCTGCGCTCCTGGATGAGCTTGAGGGCGCAGACCTGATTATCCACGCCGGCGACCTCACGTCAGAGATGGACTACGAGCACCTATGCACCATCGCCCCCGTTCGGGCCGTACTGGGCAACAACGATTACTACCGCGACTACGGCCCCGATGTAGACCGTCTTGCGCTCTTTACCTACGAAGGCCTTAAATTCGCCGTAGCCCACTACCGCGAAGACCTTCCGGTGGGATCCGTAGACGTAGCCATCAACGGCCACACCCACGTAACCAAAGAAGCCCAAGTGGGCCGTTGCTTAGTCCTCAACCCGGGCAGCGCCAGCTACCCCAGAGGCACCCGAGGTCCCACCATGGCCAGAATGCTAGTAAAAGACGGCAAGATACTGAGCACTAAGTTTATTGACTTGGACTAACCGCAACAAAAACGGGGGATGCAGATGCGTCCCTCGTTTTTCTTTAAGCCAAAGGCCAAAGTTCAACAAGATCCATCAGACCAACCCCGCCGAGGAGCACGCGGGCTAGCCGCGCAGCGGCGCACGCCCGCAAAACTGGCTGAACAAAGTGACGACAGGGAGGGTCTCCGGGGCTGGGGCGCGGGTTAAGTTTGTCGCGAGTTCCGCACGCAAAGGAAAGCACTTAATGTGCTTTCCGTCTTGCGCAGGACTGTAGAGCAGCAAACTTAACCCGCGCCCTCAGCCCCGGAGACCCTCCCGGATGGCCCCAAAAAATTTTTCAAAAAAGTTGTTGCGCGCCGGACAGACTTCTGTGTATACTAATCCCCGCAGCGCACGCGAGCGGAAACAAACGCGAACGTCTGCCTGGGGAGTTAGCTCAGTTTGGTTAGAGCGCCGGCCTGTCACGTCGGAGGTCGCGGGTTCGAGCCCCGTACTTCCCGCCAACGCAATTAAAGCCACGTCTTCGGACGTGGCTTTTTGCGTTTGATGCACTTTGTTTCGATAGAACGATCGCCCTGGTGCATCTTCGCCCAGAATCCCCGCGCCTTCGGGAACGCAAGTAAAATCTAATAAGTACATCTGTCTGAACAACAGCTTTGTTGCGCAACACCTGTTCTACGAGACAGGGGGTTAGGTTATACTAAATTGCACTGTGCGCCGCATCTGATGCATTTCGCTCCAAGCGCGGCACTCAGTGGATATCCGATTTACCATTTGGATGTCCTGGCGGTCATTTAGCGTCTCGACACAAGCTCGGCCCCGGAGCTCGTTCGAGCTGTTCGTATTCCTTGAAAGGGGAAAAATGGACATATCGAGGAAGACTGATTACGCCCTTCGAATGCTGGCGATGCTTGCTGAGGATCCGGAGTGTTTGCTTTCTGTTCGCACCGCTGCCGAAGAGGTCAATGTCCCGTATTCGTTTGCCCGCTCGATTCAGCACGGTTTGGTCCAGGCCGGTATTGTGGAGAGCCTGCGTGGCGTCCACGGTGGCATGCGTCTCAAGGTCAGTCCGGATGACGTCACTATCCGCCAGGTCGTCGAGGCCGTTCAGGGTCCTATGGTTATGAACGATTGCACCGCGCCCGATGGTGACTGTGCGCGCATGGGCGCGTGCTGCTATCATCCCCTGTGGGCCGGAGCTCAGGCGTTGATGCGCGACTACCTCGATTCCGTTTCGCTCGGCGACATCGTCGCTCACCGCCAGTTCCCGGCCGTCGATCCCAAGTTCGCCGACCGCGAAGCGTTTCCCGAGTACGCCACCTGCGCGTGCGCTTACCGGGAGGAATAGCGCCGCATAAGGAGCATAGCCATGATTCAGGACCCCTTTCGTTCGATGATTCGTTCGGAAGGGGTCCTGCGTTATCGCGACCTTCCGTGGCGCCGCACACGCGATCCGTACATCATTTGGCTTTCTGAGGTCATGCTGCAGCAAACACAGGTGCCGCGTGTGGAGGCGCGCATGCCGGTGTGGCTCGATCGTTTTCCGACTGTGCAGGCGCTTGCCCAGGCCGCGCCTTCCGATGTTTTGGACGCTTGGCAGGGCATGGGCTACAACCGACGCGCTCTGGCGCTTCACGGGGCCGCTCAGCGCGTTGTAGAGGACTGGGACGGGGAGTTTCCGCGTGAGACGCGTGACCTGGTCGCCCTGCCTGGTATTGGCCCGGCAACGGCGCAGGGTATCCGGTCGTTTGCGTTTGATCTTCCGGGTGTGTATCTGGAGACCAACGTGCGCACGGTCTTTCTGCATCATTTCTTTCCCGATGTGCCGGCTGTTCCCGATCGCGAGCTGGTGCCGCTGATTCAGGCGGCCTGTCCGGCGGCTCCCGATGCGGTGACCGACGAGATTACGCCCTTTGCCGTGCCTCAGGACGATGCCGATACGCCGCGCGCGTGGTATTACGCGCTGCTAGATTATGGCGCGTATCTTAAGAAGACGCTGCCTAATCCGTCCAGGCGTTCGGCGGGCTATAGCCGTCAGTCCAAGTTCGAGGGCTCGCGTCGCCAAAAACGCGCGCATATCGTGCGCATGTTGCTGGCAGCGCGTGATGGCCAGCCGGCGGGGATTACGCTTGCTGATGCCGTGGTGGGCGTTAACGAGATGGAAGCGGCAGCCGGTCGCGAGCCGGTCGAGTGCGACTTGATCGCGGGCATTCTAGCTGACCTGGAGCGCGAGGGCTTTTGCCGAGCCGAGGACGATCGTTGGTTGAGTGTGTAGCCCGCTCAAATCTGAAGAACGGGATTGTAAGGTTTAAATTCGCGGCTTGAGGGCATCCTAAAGACAAGGTCGCTCAAAGCCTATGGGCGGCACGTGTTGAAGGGAAGTACACCTATGGATTTTGAGAATTCCCAAACCAAGAAGAACCTCGAGACCGCTTTCGCCGGTGAGTCCCAGGCACACACCAAGTATCGCTACTACGCATCTAAGGCCAAGAAGGATGGCTACGTTCAGATCTCGAATATCTTTGCCGAGACGGCGGGCAACGAGTCCGAGCACGCCAAGCTGTGGTTTAAGTATCTGCACGACGGCGCCGTTCCGGGCACTCTGGACAACCTGCGCGACGCCGCCGCGGGCGAGAACTACGAGTGGACCACGATGTACGACGAGTTCGCCAAGACCGCCGAGGAGGAGGGCTTTGCCGAGATCGCCGAGAAGTTCCGTGGCGTCGCCGCCGTCGAGAAGGCCCACGAGGAGCGCTACAACAAGCTCGTCGAGCGCATCGAGTCGGGCGAAGTGTTTGAGCGTGAGGGCGTGAAGGTGTGGAAGTGCCTGAACTGCGGGCACCTGCACGTTGGTGCCGAGGCGCCTGAGGTGTGCCCGGTGTGTAACCACCCCAAGGCGTACTTTGAGGAGCAGGTGGTGAACTACTAGCGCGTGGCGCTGGCTGCTGCGGAGCGCAGGGCGGGGAAATACCTTTCCCTCTCGCTCACGGCTCCGCAGGGTCGCGCGAGGCAAAGGTATTTCCCCGCCCTGCGCTCCGGCTTCGGGTCGTCGCGTGCTCGCTACAGAAAAGCTGATAAAAAAGTTTGTGTGCCGCCCCTTATGGGGCGGCACGTTTTTGTGGGGGCCGGTTGGGGCGGTGACGTTGCTTAGAGGGTACACTGGGTAGCGTTGGCTATTCGTTTCCTCTTGTGAGGTGTTGGTTATGGGTAAGAAGTCTCGGGCTCGGGTTGCTGCGGCGGGAACTTGCAAGGATCCTGGTCGTCGGGTTGCTGAGGGTAAAAAGGCCGATCGTGCCGAGAAGGACAAGAAGGTCGGTGCGCATGCTCATCCTGAGTGGGCGCCTCATTTGAATTCGGCTAGTGAGGATTTGACTGCCAAGTTGTTTACTCTGGTCGAGGTAATTTTGGGCGTGGTGCCCCTTGTGGTTATCGGTTTATTCTTGGCTTCGAAGGACGCCACGAGTGTCGATAAACTCACCGAGGTCTTTTCGCAGGACCCGTCGATGGTGGTCTCGTTTATTTCTGCGTGCTTGCAGCCGTTTGTAGCGTACATGCTGTATATGGTCTACCGCAAATACTGCGAGGGTGATGCGGGCTTTGCCGCCGGTAACCTGATCGGTCTTTTGTGCTCCGAGATCCTACTGCTCAATATCCCGGGCGTCATCGGTATGGGCATCTTGCTGTGGCGTGTTTGGCGCAACGTCGCCCCGCACTTTGAGAGCTGGTTGTTTGAACGCCGTGCAATGGGCGTGCTGGCAGACATCGCGGGCTCGCTCGTGATTCTAGCCTTGGCGTTTATGTGCGCCACCGCCACCCGAGGTCTCGCGGGCATCTAAAGCTGCCTCCACCGACTGCGGAGCACGGGGCGGGGAAACACCTTTCCCTCTCGCTCACGGCTGCGCAGGTCGCGCGAGGTAAAGGTGTTTCCCTACCCTGTGCTCCGGCTTCGGGTCGTCGCGTGCTTGCTACTGAAAAACTGATAAGAAGTTAGCGTGCCGCCCCTTTTGGGCGGCACGTTTTTGTATGGGGTCCCTGTCTTCACAATTTCCGTCAAGCTTTTGGTTAGATTTTGGTCAGTTGGCGTAAGGGTGGAAGGCCAAAAGATTGCTGACGAAAAAAGCTCAGAGAAAGTGCTGGTAGGGGAGTTGTTGAGCTTTTCGACAGCTTTTGAGCAAAAGAAACTTTGTGGCTATTGCCGGCGATTGCGTTGTCGCGGTCATGGCGGTGCGGGATGCTGGTCGTAAGCGTCGAATTCTCCGACTTTGGAGGCCAACATGGACCTGTTTCTTGAGACTCCACAGCAACAAGCTAAGCGCATGCTGCGTCAGCAGCAACGACTCATGGAGATGCAAATGCAGGGGGCGGCAGCCCAGCCCCCTGCGCAAAATGCCACGCCTGTGGTTTCGCCTGCGGGCGAATCGGCACCAGAGGCCTATTCCGTACAGCAAGATTCATATGCGCAGGAGCTCGCGTTCGACAAGCGTCGTGCGCGTCGTCGCCGCGTGGGCCAGCGCCTGCGCACATTGGCGATGATCGTGCTCATCCCGCTGGGGCTTGCGGTCATCTTTCTGGCGTCGTATGCCCTCACGTGCATCCTCAACGGCGCATCGCCCAACGAGGTGCTCCAACATCTAGCGGCCCTGGGCCAGCGCCTAGGCGACGTCATAACAAC
>USMH01000023.1 GCA_900555745.1 uncultured Collinsella sp. | reverse complement strand
CATCTGAGAGGTGTAGGAGTTCTCGTTGTCGTACCAAGAGGTGACCTGAACGAGGGTCTGGCCGTTGCCGAGGTCAGAGCACATGGTCTGAGTGGCGTCGAAGATGGAGCCGTGGGTCTCGCCGACGATGTCGCGGGAGACGATCTGGTCCTCGTTGTAGGCGAAGGTCTCGGGGATGGTCTCGGCGTAGGCCTTCATGGCAGCGTTGACCTCGTCGACGGTGACCTTCTTGTCAACGACGGCGTAGAGGTTGGTCAGCGAGCCGGTCGGCGTCGGGACGCGCTGGGCGGCACCGATGAGCTTGCCGTTGAGCTCGGGGAGAACCAGGCCGATGGCCTTGGCAGCGCCCGTGGTGTTCGGGACGATGTTCTCGGAGCAGGCGCGGGAGCGACGGAAGTTGCCCTTGCGCTGCGGGCCGTCGAGCGGCATCTGGTCGCCGGTGAAGGCGTGGATGGTGGTCATGATGCCGGACACGATGGGAGCGAAGTCGTTCAGACCCTTGGCCATCGGGGCGAGGCAGTTGGTGGTGCAGGAAGCAGCGGAGATGATGTTGTCCTCAGCGGTCAGCGTCTCATGGTTGACGTTGTACACGATGGTGGGCAGATCGCTGCCGGCCGGAGCGGAGATGACGACCTTCTTGGCGCCAGCGTTGATGTGGGCCTGAGCCTTAGCCTTGCTGGTGTAGAAGCCGGTGCACTCGAGAACGACGTCGACGTCAAGGTCGCCCCAAGGCAGGTTGTTGGCGTCGGCCTCCTTGTAGATCTTGATCTCCTTGCCGTCAACGGTGATGGAATCCTCGCCAGCAACGACCTCGTGATCGCGAGCGTAGTTGCCCTGCGTGGAGTCGTACTTCAGCAGGTAAGCGAGCATATCGGGAGAGGTGAGGTCGTTGATAGCGACGATCTCGGAGCCCTCATGACCGAACATCTGACGGAAAGCCAGACGACCGATGCGACCGAAGCCGTTAATAGCAACCTTTACTGCCATTGTGTCTCCTTTCGTAAGGCCCCCGCGAGCTACAGCGCCCGCCGTTGAGGCCCACAAACTAACCACTCGCCTAATATACCTTTTTTTTGACTTGAATTTCACGAGAATGCTCGAAATTGAAAATCAAATTTACGTTAAAACGTTTTAAAGACTAAAATAGCAGCTAAATCCATATATAAGTCGTTACTTCAAACTACCTGTTTGCTTCAATGAGCTTTTCAAGCCGTAAAACACGATGGTAGAGGGCTGACTTCGACAAGGGAGGGTCAGCCATCTCCCCCAAATCACGCAGCGACAGATCAGGATAGCGCTCGCGCAGGTCGCAAAAGACCGCCAAGGCATCCGGAAGCGCATCGCGAAGGCCACGCTGCTCGAGCTCATCGATAAGCGCAAGCTGATGTTGGGCAGCACCGGCGCTTCTGGTCTGGTTGGCGAGCTCGGCATTCACGCGACGGTTCACATCGTTCTTAACCAACTTGACCGCGCGCGCCTCCTCAATCTCGGCAACGCTGCGCTTGGCACCAATCAGCTTTAATAGATGCTCGATTTCCTCGGCGCTCTTAATGTACACGGCATATGACCCCCGCCGTGCATTAACACGAGCATGGACCCCAATCTGCTCCAACAGATCGCAAAGTCCCTTGGCATATTGCTCGCCCTGCACAGCGATCTCCAGATGAAAATCGCCGCGTGGATCGGCCACGAAGCCGCCCGCGATGAGCGCGCCGCGGATATAGGCAAGTCTACAGCAAGGACGGGCAACGATATGTCGGGGTACGCCGGCGACAAGTCCTCCCCTACGGTCGAGGATACCCAGCAGAACCAAGGCCTTATCCAGGTCTGGCTGATCAGGCAAGGTGATGAGGTAGTTTCGAACCTTATGCAATACAGATTTACGGACGGTGAACTCCGTTTTGAGCTTAAGGATACGATGCGTCAGCGTGATCATCGTGCGCGCGACGGCTCCCGTCTCAGTCGCAACCGTCAAACGATACCGCCCAGAGCCGGTAAGCGAGAGCGTACCGCTCACGCGCGTGAGGGCGGCAAGCGTCGACAAGTCGCAGTATTCACATTCGGGTTCGCAGCGCGCAAGCTCGTCGCGCACCTCAGCGGTAAACGACATACAGGCCTATGCCTTCGTGTTGGCGCGCGACAGGTCGCGGTGAGAGATACTCACGTGGTACTGAGCGCCTTCCAGGTAACGGGCCGTGGCCTCGGCAATGGCAACGCTGCGGTGCTGGCCGCCCGTGCAGCCGATGGCGATGGAAAGCTGCGGCTTACCCTCCGCGATATAGCCCGGCATCACCGTATCGAGCAGCTGTGTCCAAGCCTTCCAAAACTCCTGCGTCTTGGGATGGTCCAGAACAAAATCGGAGACCTTTTTATCGAGACCGGTCATCGTGCGCATCTCGGGATCGTAGAACGGATTGGGCAGGAAGCGGACGTCGATCATAATGTCCGCCTCGACGGGCATGCCGTGCTTAAAGCCAAACGAGAACACGTGGACGTCCATGAGTTGCTGGTCGGACAGCTCGGAAAATGCCATACGTAGCTTGTTGCGCAGCGCAGAGGTGCGCAGACGGCTCGTGTCGATAATCATATCGGCTCGGTCGCGCACGCCCTGCAGCTGAAGGCGCTCGCGCTGAATGGCATCGGCCGTAGTCTCCCCCGGCTTGGCAATAGGATGACGGCGGCGATTTTCGCTGTAGCGACGAATCAGCACCTCGTCAGAAGCCTCCAGGAACACGATGTCGCAGCTCATCTCGCGCTCTTCGAGCGCGGCGACCGCATCGAGCAGCTCGTCAAACAGTCCCTGGCTACGCAAATCGCAGGTGACGGCGAGATGCCTGCCCACGCCCGTATTGATGCCGACGAGCTCGGCAAGCTGGGCGATGAGACGCGGAGGCAGGTTATCGATGCAAAAATAGCCCATGTCCTCGAACACGTGCATGGCCTGTGTGCGGCCCGATCCGGACATTCCGGTGATGATGACGATATCGGGGATGCGCTCCGAGCGCTCCGCCGCATCCATGGCATCTCCCTTTTGCATGTGCTGCCTCCCAAAAACAAGCGCGGGACCCAGCAACCCGGATCCCGCGCGGTCAATTGCCTATATTTGAGTATACCGCCCCGAGCGGATACGAGGCCTGTCTTACGCCTCAAGCGCAGCCTTGAACCAACTCGTAATACTCGTGGGGTGCGTGATGGCGGTGCCGACGACAACGGCCCAAGCGCCAGCATCGATCGCGGCGCGAGCCTCCTCGGGCGTGTGCACGCGGCCCTCGCAGATGATGGGAAGACCGGGGAATTCCTCGGTCGCCTGACGCAGGAGCGGCAGATCGGGACCGTCGGCCATGGTGCAGTCGATGGCAGCGACACCGTGAGAAAGCGTGGTTGATACAAGGTCGAAGCCCATGTCGACTGCACGACGAATATCCTCGATGGTGGCACAGTCGGCCATCAGGAGCACGCCCTCCTCGTGCAGCGGACGGAAAGTATCCTCGACGGTCTTGCCGTCGGGACGCGGACGATCGGTGGCGTCGATCGCCACGATATCGGCACCCGCAGCAACGCAGGCGCGAGCGTGGCGCAGCGTCGGCGTGATGTAAACGCCCTCGTGCCCATCCTTCCACAGGCCGATAACAGGAACCTCACAGCGACCCTTAATGGCGGCAATGTCGGCAAGGCCCTGGCAGCGAATGGCGGCGGCGCCGCCGAGCTCGCAAGCGCGAGACATTTGAGCCATGGTCTCAGGCGTACGAAGCGGCTCGCCCATATACGCCTGAACGCTCACGACGAGCTTGCCCTTCAGGGATTGAATCAAAGGATCGACGGTCATAAGGCTGTAACCTTTCTCAGAACAGCCTCCCGAGGCGTGTTGTCTCGGGAGGCTCCTACAGAAGATACGTTTACTTCAACGAGGCAAGAAGATGCTCAGCGGCACCGATGAGCGGAGCATCGCCCTCCAGAGAACCGATGAGGATCGGCGTGTCCTGAAGCGGATCGAGCGCCTGGCTGGCATAGCCCTCGTGTACCGAATCCTTCCACGTCTGTGAACGCCAATCGGGACCTTGGTGAATCACGCCACCCGAAAGCACGATGACCTCAGGGTCCAGGATGTTAGCGAGCGAGCCCAAGCTGGCACCCAGCGCAAAGCCGGCGTCATGGATGACCTCGGTCGCCTTTGCGTCGCCCGCACGGCACAGGTCGTTCACATCGCGACCGACCGAAGGACGGCTGGGGTCGACGCGACCAAAGCGCTCATCGTACATACGACCAATGGAAGTGCCCGAAGCAACCGACTCCAGATGGCCGGAACGCCCGCAGGCGCAGGGAATACCGGCGGCAGCCGAGCACTCGATGTGGCCCATATGGCCAGCAGCACCATGGAAGCCCTGCATCACGCGGCCGTTCTCGACATATGCGCCACCGATGCCCGTACCGATGCCAAGACACAAGACGGAGAACTTGCCCTTGCCGACGCCCCAGTGGGCCTCGCCCAGAGCATGAGCCTGCACGTCGCCTACAACGGCAACGGGAAGACCGAGGTCCTCGCGCAGGCGCGGCCCCAACTGAACACCGGACCAGCCGGGCATGATCTCGTTGGCATACGCGATGGCGCCCGTCTTGGGATCGACGACGCCGGCGGCACCGATACCGACGCCAAGAACCTCGACATCGGGATTCGCCTCGAGAGCAGCCTTGATGGACGCCTCGATACGTTGGAAGACGGCCTCGCCGCCCTCTTGGGCCTCGGTGGGAACCTCGGCCTCAAAAACAGGATGGGGCACACTACCGTCAGCCGGGTACTCCATGATGGCAGTCGCGATCTTAGTTCCGCCGATATCGACAGAGCAGACGTACTTGTTCTCCATGTCGCTCTCCTTAGGAGATAAAAAACAACTACAGGAAATGCGCCGTCAGGCTAGCCGTCACAGCGCGGAAAAGGTTTTCCAGGTGCCCGAGATCGCCGAGAAACCGTGTGACCATTGATCTAATGGGTCATGGCCGCACGGTTGAACGGCGAGGTCGGGTGCCCGGGGAAGCTTTACAGGAGACCGTTGTCCTGGAGGACCTTTTTAATCGCCTCGACGTTCTCGCCGGTCATGGCCTTCACCGGGCGCGGCATGGTCGGGCTGTCGAAGATACCCATGAGGTTCATAGCGGTCTTGAAGGCGCCGACGCCACCGGCATAGCCCTGGACGCCCGAGGTGACATCCCAGATGTGCGAAATCTCATTGAGGCGATCCTGCTCGGCCTTGACGGTAGCCCAGTCACCAGCCTGAGCGGCCTTCCACTGACGCACGTAGCCCTCGGGCTCAACGTTGGCGAGACCCGGGACGGAACCGTCGGCGCCACCGAGGTAGGCGCCGTCGACAACAACCTCGTGACCGGTGAGGATGCTCATCGGATGGCCGTTCTTCTCGTTCTCCTGAACGAGGTAGCGGAACGAGATGTCATCACCCGAGGAATCCTTGACGCCGGCCAGAACGCCCTCGGCGCCGAGCTTGGCTAGGAGCTTCCAGGGGAGCTTGGTGTGGACACACACGGGGATGTCGTAGGCGAAGATGGGCAGGTCGAGTTCCTCATGCAGGATGCGGAAGTGCTCCTCGACCTCGGTCATGCCCTGCAGGGCATAGAACGGGCAGGTGGCGACGAGGGCATCGGCGCCCAGCTCCTGAGCGACCTTACCGTGCTCGATCATGCGCTCGGTCTCGGTGTCGATGATGCCGACCAGAACGGGAACGCGGTGGTCGACGATACGGACGGCCTCGGCGATGATCTGACGGCGACGCTCGTCGGTGGAGAAGACGACCTCGCCCGAGGAGCCCAGGAAGAACAAGCCATCGACGCCGGCATCGATCATGCGGTTGATGCTGCGCTCAAAGGAGGCAACATCGAGCTGGTGGTCTTCGGTATCGGGAACAACGACGGGAGGGATAACGCCGGTGAATTTCTGAGTTGCCACAAGAATCTCCTTAGTTGTCTGGCGGGCAGCCCTATGCCGCCCACTCTTGTTGGCAGTGTCCAGGCCGTCTAGGCCAAAGAACACGGGTAGAACGTTTGGTTAAAAAAGTCGACGACTTCGTTTTCGAACGCATTGATGCGCTCGTGAGCGTATTTGGCATAGATGATATGCCTCCGGTCACACTCAAGACCGTTGAATACGGCAAACTGATCCTTGGGATCGCTCACGGTATCCATAAGCGATGTGCCCATGAGCACCGATCCGCGCACCCGAGACGACAGCGCCTCGAGGCCGCCAGGAAGCGGATTGGCAACCGCCGTGCAGGCGAGGCCCCGCTCGTCCAGAGCAGAAACCGCCAGCGCGACTCCGCCGCCAAGACCCTCGCCCCATGCAAAGATGCGGTCGGGGTCCATGCCATCAAGATTGCGCGCCACCTTCGCCAGCGCGCAACCCCAACGGACGCGCTCGACAAAAGCGGGCGAAGAAATCCCCCGCTGCAGGTCGTTCGCACCAGCAACATCGTCATCCAGCGCGAGGACGGCATACCCCATGGCGGCAAATCTCGTCATGTGATGCCAGCCGCGCACAGGCCGATCGATGTCGTGGAACATCAGGCACAGCGGCACGCGCTCAGATACTCGGGCACGACCGACAGGCTCGATCAAACGAGCGTGAATCGCATCGTCACCGAGCTCAAAGGAGACCTCCGAGTAACGGGCGCAGGGGTTAACAAAGTCAATCGCCGTAATGGCCAGGCCTTGAATCTCAAGATTCGAAGCGCATGTCTCTAAATCAGAAACATCTGCTTGGACATCACCGCGCCAGTCCCGATATTCTGCGAGCCTTGACGAAACCGTTCCAGGAATTCCCACGAGCCCGGGGACAATCAGCTCGTCAACATTGCTCTCGCACTTAGACATGAGCCTCCCCTCCCTTGCAGAAAAACGGAATGATCAGATCGTCAAAATCCTGAATCTCCTCGTGGCCAAAGCCTTCAAAGAACTCATGACGCTTTTCGCAGGTCAGGTTGTTATAGACCGCAAACTGCGTCGCTGGCGGACAGACGATATCGGCTGTGCCGGTGCCAAACAGCACGGGGCATTTGACCATAGGGGCAAAGTTCTTGGAATCGAAGTACGCCAGCTTGGCATAGGCTTCGTCAATACGAGTCGAGTCCTCGTCAAACCAGCGAGACCAATAGCGCAGGCCCTCGTAGGCAATGTCGTCGGCATCCAAATCCCAGACCAGGCGGAAATCTGACAGGAAGGGATAGAGGATGGCGGCGCGATTGATAAGCTCGCTGTTAAGCGCACAGGTCGCAATGCCCAAACCGCCGCCCTGCGACGCGCCGTTCACAAACACACGGGAAAGATCGATGCCCTCGAGCTCGCGAACGATGCGGCACAGGATTCGAATATCTTGGTGTAAGCGGACATAGTAGAGGTTGGCAGGGTCGCCGTCGATACCGGCGACGATATGCCCGGCAACCGTTGTGCCCTCAAATCCACCAATGTCCTCGGAGGGACCTCCTTGGCCGGGGCAGTCGAGGGCGATGAGTGCCATGCCCATGCCCGCAAACGACGCCTGCTCAAACCAGCTGCGGCTTGCACCCGGATACCCATGGAACTGAAGTACCAATGGCACGGGCTCGTCCGAGACGGGTTTAAGGTACTTGGCATGCAGGCGCGCGCCACACATGCCGGTATACCAGAGGTCGAAAAGCTGGCAGGTCGCGGCATCGGCGACCGATGCCGTCTCGATCGCATAGTCAAGCCCGACGGCGTCGGCCTCGGCCATGCGATCCTTCCAAAAGAGATCGAAATCTGATGGACGGGGCATGGCGCCTCGATATTCACCAAATTGATGTTGTAGCTCCTGAGCACTTGGCATGGCTCGTGAACCCAACCTTTCGAAATCGCAACGGAGGTGCGCCCGGCAAGGGAACCGGGCGCACGGGAGGGAAAGCGAGGCTACTCGCCGAGCTTGGGATGCAGCAGCGACGGCGCAGCGCCGAGCAGCATCTTGGTGTAGGGGTCCTGGGGGTGCTGGAAGACCTGCTTGGCCTCGCCCTGCTCGACGATCCTGCCGCCATTCATAACGATGATGTCGTCAGAGATATAGCGGACCGTCTGGATGTCATGGCTGATGAACACCATGGCCAGGCCGAGCTCCTTCTTAAGGTCGGTCAGCAGGTTCAGAATCTGCGCGCGGACCGAAACGTCCAGAGCCGAGGTGGGCTCGTCGGCGATGATGGCATCGGGGTTCAGCGACAGGGCACGGGCAATTGCGACGCGCTGGCGCTGGCCGCCCGAAAGCTGGCCGGGAAGAACCTCGGCAGCGGAGCTGGGCAGACCGGTGAGCTCCAAGAGTTCCTTGACGCGCTTCTCCTGCTCGGCCTCGGTACCCAGGTTGTGGACGCGCATGGGGTCGAGCAGCTGCTCGCGAACGACCATGCGGGGGTTGAG
Organism: uncultured Collinsella sp.; assembly: GCA_900555745.1. Classification (GTDB taxonomy): domain Bacteria; phylum Actinomycetota; class Coriobacteriia; order Coriobacteriales; family Coriobacteriaceae; genus Collinsella. Next base: position 2,404 of record USMH01000023.1, on the reverse strand, counting down.
CGCCGTGGCCGGGTTCTGGAACACGACCGAGATGACGCGACCCATGTGGCGACGGTCCTCGGCGGTACGTTTGGTAACGTCCTTGCCCTTAAAGTAGACCTTGCCGCTCGTGGGGGCCTGCAGGCCGCACATGACGTTGGCGGTGGTGGACTTACCGCAACCGGACTCGCCGACGATGCCGATCGTCTGACCGGGCATGAGCTTAATCGTTACACCCTGGACGGCGTGAACCAGGTTGGGGTGCAGAATCGAGCCGGTACGGGTCCTAAAGGTGACGTGGACGTCATCAAGGAAGATGATCGGCTCGACGCCGTTGACTGCGGTCTCGCTCATCTACATCACCTCCGCGTGAGGGGTCAAACCATTTGCCTTGAGCACCTCGTCGGGGAGCTCGGAATAGAAGTGCTCGGTGCCGGGCACGCGCTTGAAGACCGGACGGGTGTCCAGGCCAATACGCGGATGGCTCGAGCGGGGCGCGAAGCGATCGCCCTTGGGGAAATCGCGCGGACTCGGAACGGCGCCGGGCACCTGGTGCAGGCGGCCCGAACCGCTCTCGATGGACAGAACGGAACCCAGAAGACCGCGGGTGTACTCGTGGATCGGGTTAGTGAGCAGCTCCTTGGTGGGCGCCTGCTCGATAACCTGGCCAGCGTACATAACCGTGATGTTGTGGGCGACCTCGGCGACCAGCGCCAGGTCGTGCGAAACGAAGATCATGGCAAAGCCGAGCTTGGCCTGAAGATCGTTGAGCAGCTTGATAACCTGCTTCTGAACGGTAACGTCCAGAGCGGTCGTGGGCTCGTCGCAGATGACCAGCTTGGGGTCGCGGGTAAGGGCCATAGCGATCAGGACACGCTGACGCTGGCCGCCGGAAAGCTCGTGCGGATAGCTCTCGAGCGTGCGCTTGGGATCGAGGCCGACGAGCTCCAGGAGCTCCTCGGCGCTGCGGGTTCCGCCGCGCTTGGTGAGCTGCTTCATCTGGGCAGAGATGAGCATGGAGGGGTTGAGCGAGGACAGGGCGTCCTGATAGACCATAGCGATATCGGTACCGCGCAGGCCGAACCACTCCTTCTTGCTCATCTTGAGCAGGTCACGGCCCTCCCAGAGGACCTCGCCGGAAAGGTGCTCGTCCTCATCGGTCAGGCCCATGATGGCCAGCGTGGTGATGGACTTACCGCAACCGGACTCGCCCACCAGGCCCATGGTCTGACCAGGACGGACGTCAAAGTTGACATGGTCGACGACGTTGATATCACCGTGATGCTCAAACTGAATGCAGAAGTCACGGACCGAGAGAATCGGTTCAACAGACTCGTCGGGTACATGGCGATCGTCACGCTTGAGCTCGACATCGCGCAGGGCGCCAAGGCGAGCGGAGAGGGACTGGGCCTGCTCCTTGTAGGCGCGAACGGGGTCGGAGACCAGCAGGTCGGCCTCGCGACGCTTGGAGGAATCGGTCGGATCCAGGGCGGCGGAGGGAGCAGCGGCCATGGCGTCGGTAATGCCCTCGGAGAGGATGTTAAGCGCCAGGCAGGTGATCATGATGGCCAGACCCGGGAACAGCGCCTGCCACCAACGGCCGGCGAGCACGCCGCCGCGGGCGTCGGCGAGGATGTTGCCCCAGGTAGCGGTGGGCTCCTGGATACCAGCGCCGATGAAGGTCAGCGAGGCCTCGAAGATGATGGCGTCGGCGACCAGGGTAACGGTGAAGACCATGATCGGGGCGATGCAGTTACGCAGAACATGCTTGATCAAAATCCACGGAGCCTTGGCACCGGAAACGATGACCGCGCGGACATAGTCCTCGCCGTACTCGGACACGATGTTGGCGCGCACGATACGGGCAATCTGCGGAGTGTACATAAAGCCGATGGCGAAGATGATCGACGGCACGGAGTTGCCCAGGATGGAGACGAAGACGGCCGCGAGGGCGATGCCCGGGATGGACATGATGATGTCCAGAATACGCATGATCGTCTCGGAGACGGCCTTGCGCGAAACCGCTGCAAGGGCGCCCACGACCGAGCCGCAGACCAGAGCCATGGCAGTGGCGCCAAAGCCGATAATCAGCGAGTAACGACCACCGTAGAGCATACGCGACAGAATGTCGCGACCCTTATCGTCGGTACCGAAGATAAATCCGTTGCCGGGAGCCTGGCGAGCCGTAAAGATCTCGACCGGGCTATAGGGGGCAAGAAGGGGCGCCAGGATCGCAGTCAGGGCGACCAGCACCAGCACGACGGCGGCAATCTTAGAAGACAGCGTCATCTTCTTCCAGCCACCGAGCTTGAGCCCCTTGGAGGCAGCCTTCTCGAGCTGCTCGGTTTGCTTCTCTCGAATCTTTACCATAATCTACACCGTCCTGATGCGCGGGTTGATGAGCAGGTAGAGCATGTCAACCACG
>USMH01000022.1 GCA_900555745.1 uncultured Collinsella sp. | reverse complement strand
AAAAACCTGTACCTTTTTGTGCAACAAAAAAAGCCGCTCAACCAGCGGCTTTTCTTATTTTGGTAAGAAAAAAGGCGACCGCCCTTTGTAGACGGTCGCCTTTGTTAATTGTTGTGAAGCTTGCCTTAGGCGCGAGTCTTGATCTCCTCAGTCACCTTCGCAACAAACTCGTCAACGTTCATCTGAACGGTCTCGTTGGAGCGATCGCGGACGGAGATGTTGCCGGCCTCGACCTCCTTCTCGCCCAGGATGAGCATGTAGGGCACGCGGTCGATGGAGCGGGCCTCGCGGATCTTGTAGCCGATCTTCTCGTCGCGGTCGTCGCAGACCACGCGAATGCCGGCCTCCTCCAGCTTGGCGCACACCTCGTGGGCATAGTCGCGGCTCTTCTCGGAGACAGGAAGTGCCTTGACCTGCACGGGAGCCAGCCAGGTGGGGAACTTGCCCGCAAAGTGCTCAATCAGAATGCCGATGAAGCGCTCGATGGAGCCGAAGCACACGCGATGCAGCATGATGGGGCGCTTCTTGGTGCCGTCGGCGTCCACGTACTCCAGGTCAAAGTTGAGCGGCATCTGGAAGTCGAGCTGGACGGTACCGCACTGCCAGGTACGGCCGAGCGAGTCCTCCAGGTGGAAGTCGATCTTGGGGCCGTAGAAGGCGCCGTCGCCCTCGTTGACCTCGTAGTCCATGCCCAGCTTCTCCAGAGCGGTGCGCAGGCCCTCCTCGGCGCGAGCCCAGTCCTCGTCCGAACCCATGGAGTCCTCAGGGCGGGTGGAAAGCTCAACGTGGTACTTAAAGCCAAACTTCTGGTACACGGAGTCGATAAGGTTGACCACGCCCACGATCTCGTCGGTCAGCTGGTCGGGACGCACAAACAGGTGAGCGTCGTCCTGGTTAAAGCAGCGCACGCGGAACAGGCCGTGCAGGGCGCCGCGCAGCTCGTGGCGGTGCACCAGGCCAATCTCGCCGGCGCGGATGGGCAGTTCGCGATAGGAGTGCGGCTTGGAGGCGTACACCAGCACGCCACCCGGGCAGTTCATGGGCTTAATGCAGTACTCTTCGTCGTCGATGACGGTGGAGTACATGTTGTCCTTGTAGTGGTCCCAGTGGCCCGAGGTCTTCCACAGCTGTTTGTTCATGATGAGCGGCGTGGAGATCTCCACGTAGCCGGCCTTGTGGTGAATCTCGCGCCAGTAGTCCAGCAGCGTGTTCTTAAGGATCATGCCGTTGGGCAGGAAGAACGGGAAGCCGGGGGCCTCGTCGCGCATCATAAAGAGGTCCATTTCGCGGCCGATCTTGCGGTGGTCGCGCTTCTTGGCCTCCTCGAGCATGTGCATGTGCTCGTCGAGCTCTTCCTTGGTGGCAAAGGCGACGCCGTTGATGCGGGTGAGCATCTTGTTGTCCTTGTCGCCCTTCCAGTAGGCGCCCGAGACGCCGGTGAGCTTAAACGCCTTCAGCGCCTTGGTGTAGCAGATGTGGGGGCCGACGCACATGTCGATGTAGTCGCCCTGCTGGTAGAAGGTGATGCGGGCGTCGTCGTCCAGGTCGCCGATGTGCTCGACCTTGTACTTCTCGCCGCGCTCCTCCATAAGGGCAATGGCCTCGGCGCGGGGCTTCTCGTACACGGTGAACTTGAGGTTTTCCTTGACGATCTTTTTCATCTCGGCCTCGATTGCGGGGAAGTCATCCTCGCTGATCTTGACGCCCTCGGGCAGGTCGACGTCGTAGTAGAAGCCGTTGTCGGTCGCGGGGCCGTAGGCAAAGTCGGCCTCGGGATAGAGACGCTTGATGGCCTGCGCCATGATGTGCGCGGCGGAGTGGCGGATGACGTGCGTGACTTCGTCCTGCGGGAGCTCGGCCACCGAACCGTCATTGTAGAGTACCTTCATGGGTATGTTTTCTCCTCTCGGATGCCTGATGCAAGTGCGTGCGATGCGCTCGGCGTTTTTGACTTGCATCATTATAGGCAGGTTGCCTTGGTATACAAGCGCCCGCCGCACCTTAATGGCACGGCGGGCGATTTTCTACGCATGCTTCATCGTGTGGGGCGGGATGAGAGGCGCGCGTGGCTTGCGACGTGCCCGTGGCTTGCGGCCGGCCCAGCGATGGATGCGTTACTGGATGCGAGTTCGGCAGTAGGGGCAGACCTTCCAGTGCGCATCGAGCGGGCGATGGCAGCTGGGGCACACGTTGCGAACCTGGGTGTCGCACACCGGGCAGACGACAAAGTCCTTCTCGATGGGCGCGCCGCACTGCGGGCAGGTACCGTACTGGGCAAGTTGGCGCTCGCGCAGGGCCATGTCCAGCTCCTGCTCCTCGCGGTCGGACGCATAGGAGTGCGGACGCAGGACCAGGTAGGCAATGAGGCCCACAAACGGGATGAGGGCGATGATGCCCCATGCCACGTAGGCGCTGGCGCCGCGGCGGCGAGCGTCGATGAACACATAGACGACCGACAGCACATACAGGGCGATGATAAAACCAACGAAGGCATAGACGACGCCCATAAGCTGCGGCGACATGAGCTCGGAGATGTACTTGGACATTACGGGTACCTTTCGGAATATTAACAGTTCGGTCAAGTTTACCACGGGGTTTGTTTATATGGGACTACGGCTGGGTACGGGGCTGACGCGGACACAAACATCTCAATCTGTAACAGCTGGGAGCGGAATCCGGGTCTAGATGTTACAGATCAAGACAAAGGAGTCCCCCCCCCCGACTTCAATCTCGATCTGTAACATCTTGGGCCCCAAAATCCTTCTTGCTGTTACAGATCGAGACAAACAGAGGGGCCACCTGGCAAACGTCTCGATCTGTAACATCTGGAACCCAGTTCTTCTGTTTACCGTTACAAAACGAGACAAACCTCTGACACACGGGGCGGCAGACGAGGTGACCGATGGTCCTGAGTCTCCCTCGCCTGCCGTTGGCGGGTGTTGCGGGGCTGTTCGCCGCATTGCCGCCGCGCTGGGGGTGTCTAAACCGTAGGATAGTCTTATTGACGGCCTGTCAACTCGTCTGGGAGGCACTGTGACAGAAACGTTTGATATCGCGATTGTCGGCGCGGGCATCACCGGATGCGCCATCGCGCGTCAGCTCGCGAGATTTGACCTGTCCATTTGCGTGGTCGAGGCGGCCAACGACATCGCGCTAGGGGCGTCGAAGGCCAACGGCGGTCTGGTGCACGCCGGCTACGATCCGGCACCGGGCACGGTAAAGGCGCAGGTCAACGCCCGTGGTTGCGAGTTGTACAGTACATGGTCGCAGGAGCTGGGCTTTCTGTTCTGCCGCACCGAGTCGATGGTGTTGGGCTTTAACGACGAGGACCGCGCGCACCTGGAACAGCTGCGCAAGAATGGCCTGACCAACGGCGTGCCCGAGCTGTTGATCGTCGGCCCCGAGCGCATCCACGAACTGGAGCCGCGTGCGAGCGCCCAAGCCTCGTGCGCACTATGGTGCCCTTCGACCGGTTACGTTGACCCGTTTGAAGTAGCCATCGCGGCGCTGGAGAACGCGGTTACCAACGGGGTGACGTTTATGCGGTCCGCCCCGGTGGAAGCGATTAAAGTCGCGGGATCGGGCGACGACGCACGCTTTTCGCTGGTAACACCCGCCGGCGATGTGCGCTGCCGTTACCTGATCAACGCCGCAGGCAACGGAGCCGCGGACATCTCGCACATGGCCGGCGCCGAGGAGTTCCAGATGGTCTGGCGCCAGGGCAATATTGTGGTGCTGGACAAAGAGCCACGTGCTCTAATGCCGCTCTACCCCGTTCCCACGCCGGTGTCCAAGGGCGTCATCGTGACGGGGACCGTTCATGGCAACACCGTGATTACCGCGACCGCCGCCGTGCGCGAGCCAGGCGACACGCAGACCTATGCGAGCGATGTCAACGCGTTGCTGGACGGCGCGCGCAAGTTGGTGCCCGATCTGGACACGCGTCGCGTGGTGCGCGCGTTTGCCGGCGGGCGTCCGGTCATTAAGGGAACGAACGACTTCTTTATTGGAGAGTCGGCCGTCGTACCGGGGCTGTTCCAGGCAGCAGGCATTCAGTCGCCGGGCGTGGCGAGCGCGCCAGCCATCGCCGAACGCATGGAGCAGGTGTTACGCAATGCCGGCGTAGCCCTGCGCGAACGAAGCGATTGGGACCCGATACGCCGCGCGCCGGACGACTTTGACCGCGCTCCGCTTGCGCGCAAGGAAGAGCTCATTGAGTCCGACCCCGCGTGAGGGCAGATTGTCTGCCGCTGCGAGACGGTGCCCGAGGCCGAGATTGTTGCAGCGATTCGACGCTGCCCAGGTGCGGTTTCGGTCGAGGGCGTCAAGCGCCGCTGTCGTGCCGGCATGGGTCGGTGCCAGAGCGGCTTTTGCCAGAGCCGCGTGGTAGCGATCCTGGCGCGCGAGCTGGGCTGCGACCCCAGCGAGGTACTGTTGGAGGATGCCGGTTCTTGGCTGGTAGAGGGACCGCTGAAGGGGGTGCGCTAACATGGCGACATTTGATACGCGCGACGGACGCGCGGTGGCCGAAGCTGTAGCGTCGGTGTCGACGCAGGCCTTCGACGTGGTCGTCATCGGCGGTGGACCTGCTGGCATGGCGGCTGCGCTTGCCGCACATAAGGCCGGCGCCCACGTAGCCATCGTGGAGCGCGAGCAGCATCTGGGCGGTATCCTGCGCCAATGCATCCACCCCGGTTTTGGCCTTTCGCACTTTAAGAAGGAACTCACCGGTCCCGAGTACGCGCAGCGCTTTATCGACCAGGTGCGCGCGACCGACATTGCGCTGTTCTTGGGCAGTATGGTGCTTGGGATTGATTCAGATGAGGGCGAGGGCGACCCGGGCACGGGCGGGGGCGCGGGAGACGCCTCGGCACACACCGTCACGCTCATGAGCCCCACCGGCATGTTGCAGCTCACCGGGCGTGCGGTCGTCCTTGCTATGGGATGCCGCGAGCGCACACGCAGCGAGATCAAGATCCCCGGCAGCCGTCCCGCCAGCGTGTTTACGGCGGGCCTGGCGCAGCGATACATCAATATCGAAAACCTCAAGCCCGGCTCGCGTGCCGTCATTTTGGGCTCGGGTGACATCGGGCTTATCATGGCGCGCCGCTGCACGCTTGAGGGAATATCAGTCGAGGGCGTGTACGAGCTCATGCCGTACGCCAACGGTCTGCGCCGCAACGTCAAGAACTGCCTGGATGACTTTGGCATTCCGTTGCACCTGTCCACCACCGTCACGCGCGTGATCGGACACGATCGCGTGGAGGCCGTAGAGGTGAGTCGGGTCGACGAGAGCCTGGCGCCCATTCCGGGAACCGAGCGCGTTGTTCCGTGCGACACGCTGCTGCTTTCGGTTGGTCTGATTCCCGAAAACGAGCTTTCGGTTGCCGCAGGCGTTGAGCTTGACCCGCACACGCGCGGCGCCGTGGTGGACCAGAGCCTGCAGACGGGTGTGCCAGGTATCTTTGCCTGTGGCAACGTGCTGCACGTACACGACCTGGCCGACAACGTGACGACCGAGTCCGAGCGTGCCGGCGCGGCTGCGGCGGCATACGCGCTGGGGAGCGGCGCGAACGTCGGGCACGGTACTGCGGACCCGAGCTGCCAGCTCACGGTCTCCCCCGCCGGCATTGCGGGCTACGCGCTGCCGGGACGCATTACGGCTGTGGCACTCACCAAACTCAACTTCCGCGTGCGCCGACCGGTCGACGCCGCCCGCGTGCGCATTCTGGCAGACGACGAAGAACTGTTTGCAGGCAAGGTCCGCCCGTTTAAACCGAGCGTCATGGAGAGCTTCCCGCTGCCAGCAAAGGTAATCCAGCGCGCGCTCGACCTAGGTGCCAGCGAAATCGTCCTGTCCGTCGATCCCATTGAGGAGGCGTAAGGCCATGAGCACGAATGCGACCGAGACATTGCAGTTCAACTGCACCACCTGCCCATCCGAATGCCTCTTGACCGTGGAGGTGGAGCGCGACGCAGACGACGCCGTGGTAGAGGTGCGCTACGTGACCGGCAACAGCTGCCCGCGCGGCGATAAGTTCGCTCACCAGGAGCTCACCTGCCCTGTGCGCGTGCTCACCACTACCGTGGCCGTATCCGGCGGCGACGAGGCGCTGCTACCCGTGCGCACGGCCGAAGCCATCCCGCTGGCGCTCCACGCCCAGGCGATGGACCTCATCCGCGGTCTGGTCATCGACGCCCCCATCCGCATGGGCGACGTCGTTCTGGAAGACCTCCTCAACACGGGCATCGACCTCATCGCCAGCATGGACATCGACCCCGCCTAAGTAGCTCATTTGGGACGGAGCTCTTCTAGCTACCCTGACATCCACCCCGCCCCTCCTCAATTGCGGTGAAATAGTTCTTTATTTCCGCCAAAACCCCGGCATCCAGGAACTATTCCACCGCAACTATCTTTGGGATTGGTATTTAGCTTATGCCTACTTTAGTGCCATTTCAAAACTATGCCGGATTACGGGGCTGATTCGGAGACCCCCATCCATACCGGCAATTTTCGATTTTTGATAAGCCGTCTACCTGCGGTTTTAATTTCGCGATTTTTCCAATGGTCAAGTAAAACAGGTCCAGCCCCGTAATCCGCCATACTTTTGAAGGCAGCTAATTCGGGACGGGACTGTATTGACTACTTTTACCTATCAGCCCGCCCCAAAAAAATCATTCCGCATGTTTGACGCAGCTAAAATAGCCTCGTCCCAAATTGACTACCCTGGCATTGGGGATACCATGGTGGCAGCCTAGCGAAAGGATGTTTCATGGCACATGTCGATGACCAGCGCGTGGCGCGTGTACTCGATGCGCTCGAGGCTCAGCACCCCGGCGCACAGCTGCTCGTAAACGACCCGTGGTCGATTTATTACCTGACCGGCTTTTATGCCGATATGTTCGAGCGTTTTTGCGGTGTGTTGCTCGCGCGCGGTAGCGAGCCCGTGATCTTGGTCAACGTGCTGCATCAGCTGCCCGAGTACGACAATGCCCGCGTCGCCTACCACACCGATACCGACGTCGTGGCCGACGCCATCGCTCGCGAGGTCGATCCGACCAAACCGCTCGGCATCGACACCGTCATGCGCTCCGGCTTTTTGATGCCCCTTATGGATCGTCACGCCGCAAGCGAGTTCTTCCTGGGCGACTTTGCCGTCACCGCCGCACGCACCCACAAGGACGAAGCCGAGCAGGAGCTGATGCGCGCGTCCTCGGCCGCTAACGACGACGTGATGGCCGACGCCATCAAGCTCGTCCACGAGGGCGTAACGGAGCGCGAAATTGCCGACCAGATGCTCGGTCTGTACCGCAAGCACGGCTGCGAGGGCTTTAGTTTTCCGCCCATCGTGAGCTTTGGCGCCAACGCCGGCGACCCGCACCACGAGCCCGACGATACGGTACTCAAGCGCGGTGACGTGGTGCTGTTCGACATTGGCGGACGCCGCTGCAACTACTGCTCGGACATGACGCGCACGTTCTTTTGGGGCGAGCCGGACGAGGAGACGGAGCGCATCTACGACATCGTGCGCCGCGCCAATGAGGCCGCCGAGGCGCTCATCGCACCGGGCGTGCGCATGTGCGACCTGGATCGCGCCGCGCGCGACGTAATTGAGCAAGCGGGCTATGGGCAGTACTTTACGCATCGCCTGGGACACTCGATCGGCCTGCAGGACCACGAGCCGGGCGACGTCTCGCTTGTCAACGAGCAGGTCGTAGAGCCGGGCATGACATTCTCTATCGAGCCGGGCATCTATCTCCCCGGCCACACCAGCGTCCGCATCGAGGACCTGGCCCTGGTGACCGAGAACGGCGTCGAGATTCTCAACGCCTACCCCCACGACCCAGCCCGTCTAGACTAGCCTTTACCCAATAGCCCCTCAATAAGTTGCGGTGGAATAGTTCCCAGATTGGCCCACAGAGGCATAATCCAGGGACTATTTCACCGCAACTACCATGGGGCCAAGTCGACCAATTTGACAGTCTAGAGATGCGCCACGAAAAAGGGTTATCTACTACGTTTGACCCACACGGGTCGACCACACCTGCGTTTTCGAAAACTGGCAAGCCTTCTACCTGCGGTTTTAATTTCGCGATTCTCGCTATGGTCAAGGGTTACCGGTCAAACGTAGTAAATAGGCCCATTTCGTGGCAAGCGAGTCAACTCGGGGCACAGGGCAGCTAAAAAAGCCCCGTCCCAAATTGACTGCTTTTGAGTTGCGGTGATATACGGACCGTTTGTGGCTTCTGGCTTGTAAAACAATCCGTATTTCACCGCAACTGCTGAGGGGATGGGTTAGCGCAGCAGGCCGGCTACTTCGCCGGCTAGGGTGATGGTGCCGGCTGCTACGAAGGGCTCACTCGCGGCATCGAAGGCAGCGAGGGCCTCGGGCACGCTCGGGTATACGCCTGCGAGCTTATCGGCGTCCACAAGAGAGGCGAGCTCCTCTGCCGGCAGAGCACGATCGGAATCGGTCTGGGTTACGACCACACGGGGGAAGGCCGGAATCAGCACGTCGACGATGCCTGCCACGTCCTTGTCGGCCAGCGCAGCGCACAGCAACGTGGGGCGATTCTCCACGCACGGATCGATCTCGTCCAGCGCGCTTACAAAGTTCTCGCAGCTCTGGGGGTTATGACAAGCGTCAATCAGCTTGAGCGGATCGGTCCCCAGCACGTCAAAACGACCCGGCGTGGGGCAGCCCATAAGCGACGCATCGAGCTTGTCATGGTCGAGCTCGCGGCCCAGATAGCCCTCGCACAGCATAATCGCGCACGCGGCATTCTGCGGCTGATAGGCCGGCTTGACCATGCTCGACGTATAGATCGCACGTGGCGTGGTGCAGCTAAACTCAACCGTGTCGCCCACATGCGCCGGCACCTTAGTCGTGGCATGACTCACCACGAGCGGCACAATGCCGCACTCTCGACAACAGGCATCCATCACGCGCTGAACGCTCGCCTCATGCGTGCCCTCGCCCAGCACAACCAGGCGTCCGGGCTTAATGACCGCAGCCTTCTCCCCCGCAATGGCCTCGAGCGTATCGCCCAAAATACGTGTGTGATCGAGCCCAATGCCTGTAATGGCCACGGCGACAGGATCGGTCGCACTCGTAGCATCCCAGCGTCCGCCCATGCCGACCTCAAGCACGGCCACGTCCACCGCGGCCTCGGCAAACACCACCAGTGCAGCAGCCGTCAGCAGGTCAAACGGCGTGATGGTATAGGCGCGCTCCCCCGCCGCCATACGACGGGCATTCACGCGATGCCCCGCCTCAACAGCTGCCGAAACGCCACGGGCAAACGCCTCATCGCTCACAACGCGCCCGTCAACCTCCATGCGCTCGGGATAGCGCACCAGCTGCGGCGACGTATACAGCGCGGTCTTGAGCCCCTCACCACGAAGGATGGCAGCCGAAAAACGCGTAGTCGAAGTCTTTCCATTGGTGCCGGCAACCTGAATGCAATCGAAGTACTCGTCCGGACGCCCCAGCTCATCGAGCATATCGACAACCGTCTCAAGCAGAGGACCAGCATCCCCAGAAATCCGCCCCGTATCAGCAGCCAGCCCAACAGCCTCATCAAACGAAAGCAACTCAAACGAGAAAGGAACGACATACGACCCAGAACGCTTAGCCATAACCCAAAGTCCCCCATAACAGAAAAAGAGGCTCATCAAAAAGAATGAGCCCCTCGCGTTGACAATTTCAGCCTTTACCCGATTGCAGCAAGATCAAGGCCACAACCCAGTGGCCCCAACCTACCAGTTGCAAACAACCACGTAACCGCACTAGGAGCGGCCCGACGCTTTGCTCGCCGCAAGTTCCGCACGCAAAGGACAGCACTTAATGTGCTGTCCGTCTTGCGCAGGACTGTCCGCAGCGGAGAGCAAAGCGTCGGGACGCGCCCCTCAGTAAGAACTACGAGAAGTCAGCAACCTGAGCAGTCAGTGCCGCCAGGATCTCCTTAAGCTCTGCTGCACGGTCCCTCTTCTTCTGAACCACCGCAGGCGCGGCCTTGGCCACAAAGCCCTCGTTGGCGAGTGTCTTCTCGCAGCCGGCGAGCTCCTTCTGCGCCGCGGCGATCTCCTTCTCCAGGCGCGCCTTCTCGGCTGAAAGATCAACCTTGCCCTCGAGCACCACAAAGACCTCGACGCCGCTGTCGACCACGGCAATGCTCGCAGCCGGCTTCTCGACGTCGGTACCCATGACCAGCGAGGCAGTGTTGGCCAGCGGCTCAATCGTGGAGCGCAGGCTCTCGAGCTTCTCGATGTCCTCGGCACCGGCGCGCACGACCACGTCGAGCTCGGCCTTGGGGCTCAAGCGATAACGCGAACGCGTGGCGCGAGCGGCGGAAACGACAGCGCGGCACAGCTCAAACGCGCGCTCGGCGGGCTCGTCGACGTACTTGGCGTAGTCGGCGGGCTCCGGCCACTTGGCGATCATGAGCGCCTCGGCGCGATCCACGTTGCCCTCGGCGTCCAGGTCGAGCACACTCGCCGGCATGTTGTCCCAGATCTCCTCGGTAACAAACGGCATGAGCGGGTGCATCAGGCGAATGGAGGTGTCGAGCACAAAGATCAGGTTGCGCTGAGCCTGCAGACGGCCCTCGCCCTTCAGGCGGGCCTTAGTGACCTCGACGTACCAGTCGCAGACCTCGTTCCAGAAGAACTGCTGCACGCCGCGGGCCATGTCGCCAAAGGTGTAGTTCTCGATGCCTTCGGTGACCATCTTCACGGCCTTGGCCAGACGGCTGAACATCCAGGCGTCGGCCGGCGTCTCCACAACGGGCTCGCCGGGCGTGTAGCCCTCCATGTTCATAAGCAGGAAGCGGCTGGCATTCCAGATCTTGGT
>USMH01000021.1 GCA_900555745.1 uncultured Collinsella sp. | reverse complement strand
TACCGCACGGTGGACACGCAGGATATCCTGGCCGTCCCCTACGACATCCCCGTTGTGGGCTATGCCGGCGAGACCGTCAACAAGCTGCGCGTCTGGGCTGCCGAGCCGGTCGAGGAGCACTTCGATCTGGAGGCCTTCAACCGCGGCGACTACGCCCTGGCAGACGCCGAGCGTGCCGAGGCCGAGGCCATCAGCGCCATCCTCTACCCCAACGACGCCGGCGAGCACGGCCGTCTGCTGCGCCTGAAGCAGGAATATCTATTTGTATCGGCCGGCATCTACAGCCTGCTCGACACCTTTGAGAAGGAGCACGGCGCGAACTGGGAGCTGCTGCCGCAGTTTGTGGCCATCCACACCAACGATACGCACCCCGCCATGTGCGGCCCCGAGCTCATGCGCATCCTCATCGACGAGAAGAAGCTCGAGTGGGACGACGTCTGGAACATCGTGACGCAGGTCGTGAGCTACACCAACCACACCATCCTGCCCGAGGCTCTGGAGAAGTGGCCCATCGGCACGTTCTCCAAGCTGCTCCCCCGCGTGTACCAGATCATCGACGAGATCAGCCGTCGTTGGCACGAGTCGTTCGACACCACGCAGGAGGGCTGGCAGGAGCGTCTGCGCCAGACCGCCATTCTGTGGGACGGCGAGATTCGCATGGCCAACCTGTCCGTGATCTGCAGCCACAGCGTCAACGGCGTGGCCAAGATCCACTCCGACATCATCAAGAACATCGTGCTCAAGGACTTCTATGCCCTGACGCCCGAAAAGTTCAACAACAAGACCAACGGCATCTCGCACCGTCGCTTCTTTGCCGAGGCCAACCCCACCTACGCCAAGCTCGTGACCGAGGCCATTGGCGACGGTTGGCTCAAGGACGCCTTTGAGCTGGAGAAACTCAAGGAGTTCCAGAACGACACCGAGTTCCTGAAGGCCGTGGGTGCCTCCAAGCGCGCCAACAAGGAGCGTCTGGCCGCCTACGTTAAGGCCGAAACCGGTCTGGTCATCGACCCCAACACCGTCTTCGACGTTCAGGTAAAGCGCTTCCATGCCTACAAGCGCCAGCTCATGAACATCATGAAGGTGATGGACATCTACAACCGTCGCATCGCGGATCCCAACTTCCACGTGACGCCGACGACCTTCATCTTCAGCGGCAAGGCTGCCTCGAGCTACACCTTTGCCAAGGAGACCATCCGCCTCATTAACTCCGTCGCCGACGTCATCAACAACGATGCCCGCGTCAACGAGGTCATGAAGGTCTGCTTTATCCCCAACTTCCGCGTGAGCAACGCCCAGCTCATATACCCTGCCGCCGAGATCTCGGAGCAGATCTCCACGGCCGGCAAGGAGGCCTCGGGCACGTCCAACATGAAGCTCATGATGAACGGTGCCATTACGCTGGGCACTCTCGACGGCGCCAACATCGAGATCGCCGACCTGGCCGGTCGCGAGAACGAGGCCATCTTTGGTCTGACCGCCCCCGAGGTCGAGCAGCTCTGGGCATCCAACAGCTACTTTGCATGGGATACCCTCAACGGCGACCGCGAGCGTCTGGGCCGCGTGATGGACGAGCTCAAGGACAACACCTTTGCGGGTCTTTCGGGCAACTTCGAGAGCATTTACAACGAGCTTATGAACAACAACGACCCCGACCTGGTCATGGCCGACTTCCGCAGCTACGTGGATGCATGGGAGAAGCTCACGGGCAGCTACGGCGACCAGGAGACCTGGAACCGCAAGGCGCTGCTCAACACCGCCTCCTCGGGCTGGTTCTCGAGCGACCGCACCATTCGCGAGTACCGCGACGAGATCTGGCACGCGTAAAGGCCGCGAGCTCCCTTTGCCGCACGGCATTATTCGGTGGGCGCGACCAGCGCCGTGCCCACCGCTAATGGGTTAGAAACATCGATGACAGAAGGAGAAATCGATGAGTAAGAAAGAATGTATCGCGATGCTCCTCGCAGGAGGACAGGGCAGCCGATTGGGGGCACTCACCCAAAAGATCGCCAAGCCGGCGGTTAGCTTTGGCGGTAAGTTCCGCATTATCGACTTTTCGCTCTCCAACTGCTCCAACTCGGGCATCGACACGGTGGGCGTTCTGACGCAGTATCGCCCCTACCTGCTGCATGCCTACGTGGGTTCCGGCGAGGCGTGGGATCTGGACAGCCGCGACGGCGGCGTGTCGATCCTGCCGCCGTACGAGACGCAGACCGGCGGCGCCTGGTATGCGGGCACGGCCGACGCCATTACGCAGAACCTGGACTACATCAAGGCCAACGACCCCAAGTACGTCCTGATTCTTTCGGGCGATCACCTGTATCGCATGGACTACCGCAAAATGCTCAAGACGCACATTGAGAACAACGCCGACCTCACGGTGAGCGTTATGCCCGTGCCGTGGGAAGAGGCCAGCCGCTTTGGAATCCTGACCACCGACCCCGAGGACGGCCGCATCACCAAGTTTACCGAGAAGCCCGATAAGCCCGATTCGAACCTCGCGTCCATGGGCATCTACATCTTCTCGGCCGACGTGCTGATTGAGGCGCTCGAGGAGGACGCTCTAGACCAGCGCTCGAGCCACGACTTTGGCAAGGATATCATCCCCAAGCTGCTCGGCGAGGGCAAGCGCCTGTACAGCTACGAGTTCCACGGCTTTTGGAAGGACGTCGGCACCATCGCCAGCTTCCACGAGACCTCGATGGACCTGCTGGGCAACAACCCCGAGTTTGATCTGTTCGACAAGCACTTCCCCATCATGTCCAACATCACCACGCGTCCGCCGCACTACATTGGCCCGGACGGTCGCCTGGACGACTGTCTGGTCTCCAACGGCTGTAAGATCTACGGCACCGCTCGCCACTCGATCCTTTCGACCGATGTCATCATCGAGGAGCGCGCCGTGGTCGAGGACTCCGTGCTGCTGCCGGGTGCGCACGTTAAGAGCGGCGCGCACATCTGCCGCGCAATTTTGGGCGAGAACTCCACGGTCGAAGAGGGCGTGAAGCTCGGCTCTGTCGATACCACCAAGGATACGGCCGTCGTTGGAAATGACGTCGTTATCGGGAAGGGGGAATGATCCGATGATCAATCGCAAGGCCATCGGTTATATCACCGCTAACTACTCTTCGACCTACGGCAGCGTGCTGCTCAAGGACCGCCCCATCGCGTCCGTCCCGTTTTTGGGCCGCTACCGCCTGATCGACTTCCCGCTGTCCAACATGATGAATGCCGGCATTAAGACCGTCGGCGTCGTCATGCCGGGCAACTACCGCTCGCTGATCGACCACGTGGGCTCGGGCAAGGACTGGGGCCTGGACCGCAAGAAGGGCGGCCTGTTCATGGTGCCCGGCAACGCGTATGGCACCACCAAGGGCGGCATGCGCTTCCTGCTGCGCGACATCATCTCCAACAAGACGCTGTTCCAGCGCTCGGACAAGCCCTATGTTGTGATGATGGGCACCAACATCATCTTTAACATGGACCTCAACACCATCATCGAGGCGCACGAGAACTCCGGTGCCCAGATGACCGTGGTGTACTGCAAGGCCACGCGCAACGTAGATGACGAGACCAAGCTGCAGATTAACGAGAACGGCCGCCTGACGGGCGTGAGCGCCGGCGTCGTGTACGGCGACAACGCTTCTATGGACTGCTGCATCGTCAACCGCGAGACGCTGCTCGAGATCATCGACCACTACCAGGCCGCCGACTATCTGGACCTGCTCGAGGCACTCCAGGGCGACTTTGGCAACATCGACGTGTGCAGCTACGAGTACAAGGGCGAGGTCGTGGGCGTGTTCAGCGAGAAGTCGCTGTATCGCCGCAGCATGGACCTGCTCGACCAGACCGTGGCCGACCAGCTCTTTGACCCCGAGCGCCCGATTCTGACCAAGGCTCACGACGTGCCGCCTTCGCGCTATGCGACCGGCAGCCACGCCTGCAACTCGATCATCTCGGCCGGTTGCATCATCAAGGGCACCGTGCGTAACTCGATCCTGTCGCGCGGAGTCGTGGTCGAGGAAGGCGCCTCGGTGACCAACTCGATCATCAACCAGAGCTGCGTCATCAAGAGCGGCGCCCGCGTTGAGAATGCAATCCTGGACAAGAACAACGTGGTTCCCACCAACACCGAGCTTCGCGGCACGCCCGAGAACATCCTGGTGCTGGGAAAGGCCCCGTTAACTTCTGATATCACCAACGCGAGCTAGCTTTGGCACCGCAACATCGCTCGTAACATGTAGAATAGCCGCCCGGTTCGCGCCTGGCGGCTATTCTCGAATAACAACATGGGAGACAATATGGCTGATTCCAGCAAAAAGATGCAGATCGTGTTTGCCTCGGCCGAGTGCGCGCCGTTTGTGAAGACCGGTGGCCTGGGCGACGTGGCGGGCTCGCTGCCTGCGGCGCTTGTGCGCGCCGGCGCCGAAGTCATCGTGATGGTGCCCAAGTACGCCACCATCAAGGACGAGTACAAGGCGCAGATGGAGCACTTCTCCGACTTTTACGTGAGCCTGGGCTGGCGTAATGAGTACTGCGGGCTGGAGAAGCTCGAGCACGACGGCGTCACCTATATGTTCGTTGACAACGAGCGCTACTTTGCGCGCGACTATCCGTACGGCTTCTTTGACGACGGCGAGCGCTTCGCGTTCTTCTCCAAGGCCATCACCGAGAGCCTGCAGCACCTGCCCGAGGGCTTTGAGTGTGACATCCTGCACTGCAACGACTGGCAGACGGCACTGGCACCCGTGTTCTTGCGCGAGTTCTATCAGGGCCTACCGCTGTATGACCGCGTCAAGACCGTATTCTCGATCCACAATGTGGCGTTCCAGGGCCAGTTTAGCGACACCGTGATGGAGGACATCCTGGGTGTGGCGCATATTCCCGCGGCCGCATCGCAGCTGCGTTGCGACGCCTGCAGCGTCAACTACATGCTGGGCGCGCTGCGCTATGCCGACGCCATCACCACGGTGAGCCCCACCTATGCCAACGAGATTCAGACACCCGAATTTGGCGAGGGCCTGGGCGGCGTTCTGCGCGAGCGTTCGTACGCGCTGCAGGGCATTTTGAATGGCATCGACGTCGCGGGCTTTGACCCGGCGACCGACAAGCGCATTGCCGCCAACTACACCGTGGAGGACCGTTCTGGCAAGGCCGTGTGCAAGGCTAAGCTACAGGAAGAGCTAGGGCTCGAGGTGCGCGACGACCGTCCGCTCATGGTGATGGTCACGCGTCTTACGCGCCAGAAGGGCATGGACCTGGTCATGTACGCGCTCGACCGCATCCTGGCCGGCGGCGTGCAGGTGGCGGTGCTGGGCACCGGCGACCGCGACTACGAGGACGGTCTACGCTACTTCCAGGACAAGTACCCCGGCACCATGGCCGCCCGCATCGAGTTCGATCCGGCGCTGTCGCAGCGCATGTACGCCGCCGCCGACATGTTCCTGATGCCTTCCAAGTTTGAGCCCTGCGGCCTGTCGCAGATCATTGCCATGCGCTACGGCACGCTGCCCATCGTGCGCGAGACCGGTGGCCTGAAGGACACCGTGCAGCCGTACAACGAGTTTACCGGCGAGGGCACGGGATTCTCGTTTAGTAACTTTAACGGCGACGAGATGGGCGACGCCGTGTTCCGCGCGGCACGCCTGTTCTGGGACAACCGCGAGGCCTGGGATCAGCTGGTCACGCAGGCCATGAGCCAGGACTTTAGCTGGACGCGCTCGGCCGATAAGTATCTGGACCTGTACTTCTTTATGCATCCGGAGATTGAGAGGCCGGTGGCAGTTGTCGACGAGTCTGAGGCTGTTGCTGAGCCGGTGGCCGCGGAGGAGCCCAAGGCCGAGGAGAAGCCGGTTGAGGCTGAGGCAAATGCTGAGGCTGCTCCCGAGCCCGAGGCCAAGCCGGCTGCGAAGCCTGCCGCCAAGAAGACCACGACTCGTAAGACGACGGCCAAGAAGGCCACGACGACCAAGGCTGCTGCGACCAAGACGACGACCACGCGCAAGCGCACGACCGCCGCTGCCAAGAAGGCTGTCGAAGCTGAGGCTGCTCCCGAGGTAAAGGCCGAGGCCAAGACTGAGGCACCTGTCGCCGAGACCAAGCCGGCCACCAAGGCTCCGGCAAAGACCGCCGCCAAGAAGACGACCACGACCAAGACCACGGCCGCCAAGAAGGCTACAGCTACGAAGGCGACGGCAACCAAGGTCACCACAAAGAAGGCTGCCCCTAAGCCGGCCGCCAAGACCACCACGCGTAAGCGCACGACGACAGCCAAGAAGACCACGGCAAAGGCCACAACTCCCAAGGCAGAGACTAAGCCCGCTGCTGCCAAAGAGGAGCCCAAGGCCGAGGTAAAGCCCGAGCCGGCGCCGAAGGCCGCTGAGGTCAAGGCCGCCCCGAAGGCAGAGGCTAAGCCCGAGCCTGTCAAGAAGGCCCCGGTCTCCCCCGCCACTCCGGCCGAGGAGAAGGCTCCGTCCAAGAAGACCTCCGTCCGCAAGGCAACCGCCACCCGCAAGCGCCGCTAATTCGGACGATCCACAACCTAATCCTCAATAAACAAGGGGTGTCGTTCAGTGCGATACCCCTTGTTCTATAGATGAGGTAAAACGATTTTCTAGCACAACCGTTCGCCGATAGTGAGCGGCTGTAGTTTATACAACTAAAGTACAACGATATACTTAAATAATGTGCGTTAAGCCCATGGCCCGCTGGCCATGACTGTATAGAACTGGACCGTACTATGAGATTGATTCACAACAGCCGCCTACCGCAGTTTCGCACTCCGTTTGGCGCTGTGACCACTGGAACTTCCGTTGCACTCTCGGTGATTTTGGAGGATGCCGATCCCAACCAGGCAACACTCACCCTGCGTACCTGGGTCGATGAAGTCGGCGAGACCCTAATTCCGATGGAGCACGAAGGCGATGGCATTTTTACAGGCGAGCTCAAATGCGATGAACCGTGTCTTGTGTGGTACAGCTTTATATGCAATATCGAGGGCCAGCCCGAGGTCCGCTTGGGCGCGCCGCAAGGCCGCACCGGCGGCGAGGGCGTAACCTACGACTATGCCGAGGTGCCGTCCTTCCAGATTACCGTCTACAAGCACCGCGAGAACCGCCCCACCTGGTACGAGCGTGGCATGGTCTACCAGATCTTCCCCGACCGCTACGCCCGCGACGAGCATTGGCGCGAGCGCACAATGGCCCAACTCGAAAAACCGCGCAAGGGCATTCAGCGCCGGATGGTCGAGGACTGGAACGAGCCGCCCGTTTACGAGCGCGCCGAGGACGGCTCCATCAAGACCTGGGACTTCTACGGCGGCTCGCTCAAGGGCATTCAGGAAGACCTGCCCCGCATCGCCGAGCTGGGCTTTACGGCAATCTATCTCAACCCCATCTTTGAAGCCGCGAGCAACCACCGCTACGACACGGCCGACTACACCAAGATCGACCCGATCCTGGGCACTGAGCAGGACTTTACCGAGCTGTGCCAGGCAGCCGAGAAGCTGGGCATCTCCATCATCCTGGACGGCGTCTTCAACCACACGGGCGACGACTCGATCTATTTCAACCGCTACGGCAACTACCCCGGTGTGGGCGCCTGGCAGAGCGAGGATTCGCCGTGGCGCGATGCGTTTACTTTCCACGAGGACGGCTCGTACGACTGCTGGTGGGGCGTGGGCAACATGCCGGCCATCAACGAGAAGTCCGAGCTGGTACGCGAGAGGCTCCTGGGCAAGGACGGCGTGATCCGCAAATGGCTGCGCGCCGGTGCCCATGGTTGGCGCCTGGACGTCGCCGACGAGCTTTCCGACGACTTCCTGACCGAGATCAAGAAGGCCGTACTTGCCGAAAAGCCTGACGCACTGTTGCTCGGCGAAGTCTGGGAAGACGCCTCCAACAAGATCAGCTACGGCCATCTGCGCCGCTACCTGCAGGGCTCCGAGCTGGACTCTGCTATGGACTACCCCTTCCGCGAAATGGTCATCGGCTTTTTGATGGGCTACAAAAACGCCTACCAAGCTGCCGAGGATATCGAGACCCTGCGCGAGAACTACCCGAGTGAGGCATTGTCCTGCGCGCTCAATCTGCTTTCGAGCCATGACCGTCCGCGCATCATCTCGGTGCTCGGCGGCGGCCCCGACGAGTCGCAGCTACCCGAGTGCGAGCGCAGCAAATGGCGCTTGGACGAGAACGCGATGGGACTGGCCAAGAGCCGCTTTTGGCTCGCCACGCTCATGCAAATGACCTTCCCCGGTGTGCCTTCGATCTACTACGGCGACGAGTACGGCCTGGAGGGCCTTACCGATCCGGGCAACCGCCGCACCCTACCGACCAAGGACCAACTGCACGACTTCGACACGCTGGCTATTGTCAAGAACGCCTCCGCCGTACGCCGCGCATTGCCATTTATGATTGACGGCGAGATCAAGGCCTTCGCGCTCAACGACGAGGTACTGGCCTACAACCGCACGGGCAAGGATGGCGAGTCCGCGACGGTTATCATCAACCGTAGCCTGCGCAATTCGCACCGCGTGACGATTCCGGCGCTCGGCGAATGCGCGAGTGACGTGATCAGCGGTCACGAGTGCGAGATCCACAACGGTACGGTCACGCTCGATCTGTATCCGCTGGGCTCGTCGATCATCTATCACCATGCCGAGCAGCGACTGCAGGAGCCGCTCGATCACGGCGCGGGCGTCGTGTGCCATATCACATCGGTGCCGACCGACGACGGCAAGCCCGGCACGATCGGCGCACCCACGCGTCGCTTTATCGACCATCTGGCCGCTATGGGCATGCGCTACTGGCAGGTTCTGCCTGTCAACCCGACGGACTTCTTCCGCTCCCCCTACGCTGGGCCTTCGGCCTTTGCGGGCAATATTGACCTGCTGCCCGAAAGCCAGGAGGAGCTGGCGGCCGACTTTGAGACTTGGAAAGCACGTGGCGGCGAGGATGCCGATCCGCTGTACACAGCGTTTAAGCATCGCAACGCCGATTGGCTCGAGAAGTACTGCGTCTACATGGCCGTTAAGAAGTACTTTGAGGGCGAATCGCGTCACGATTGGCCGGCGGATGTCGCGCGCTACAACGAGCATCTGATTGACGACAAGCGTTTCCACGACGAGGCAGAGCTGCAGGCGTACATGCAGTACCGCTTTGACCTGGCTTGGTGCGAGCTCATGAACTACGCGCACAAGAAAGGCATCGAGGTCATCGGCGATATTCCCATGTACGTTTCGGACGATTCGGCCGATGCGTGGAGCGAGCCCGAGAACTTCTGGCTGTTCGATACCGGCAAGGCGATTGAGGTTTCCGGCGCGCCGCCCGATAATTTTGCGCCCGAGGGCCAGGTGTGGGGCAACCCCACCTTCCGTTGGGATCACATGAAGGAGAACGGCTACCGCTGGTGGATGGACCGTCTGCGTCGCGCGTTCTCGCTCTACGACCGTGTGCGCCTGGACCACTTCCTGGGATTCCATAGCTACTTTAGCATTCCCGCAGGCAAGGCCTGCGCCGACGGCCGCTGGCTGGCGGGCCCGGGCAAGGACCTGTTCCAGACCGCCTATGACGAGCTGGGGCCGCTCAACTTTATCGCCGAGGACCTGGGCTATCTGACGCCTGGCGTTCGCGCTATGGCTTCGACCTGCGGCTTCCCCGGCATGGACGTGCTGGAGTTTAGCGATTACGACGTCCGCAACGGCGTGTATCCCACGCCGGGCAAGATTCTGTACACCTCGACGCATGACACGTCGACGCTCACCGGTTGGTGCACGCGCTCCTTTGCGGGCGGCGACGAGCCGAGCGGTGTTGAGGTGGCGGCCAGGCTGATGGGTGACGCGCTGGCAAGCGACGCTCCCCTGGTGATGATGCCGCTGCAGGATATCCTGGGGCTTGGCGACGATGCGCGTATGAACGTGCCGGGTGTCGCCACGGGCAACTGGACCTGGCAGGCCGATGAGGCCGACGTTGCGGCCGCCGAGGGCAAAACTGCACAGCTCCTGCGCAACACCCATAGATTCTGGGGCGAAGCGTGATAAAACCCCCGATATAGGGTACAGTTACAAACGTTTGAATTTATGCGGGCAGAGCGATCTGCCCGCTTTGTGCTGAAAAGGAAGTATTATGGCGCGCTACGATTACAAGTGCTCGAGCTGCGGCAACGTGTTTGAGGTTGAGCATCCCATGTCCGAGACCCCCGAGGTCGTGTGCCCGAGCTGCGGTGCCCCGGCGGCCAAGACGTTCTCGGCCAGCGGCATCAAGTTTGAGGGCAGCGGTTTCTACAACACCGACCAGCGCAGCGGTGGTTCCAGCACCACCGCCACCAGCGGCTGCTGCGCCAACTGTCCGCATAGCCACTAGAAACAACGCGGCCCCGCGATCAACGCCGATCGCGGGGCTATTTCTTTGCTCTATGGGTAGCTAATCAAGGTACCCAGGTTTCCTTGTGAGTTGCGGTGAAATAAGGACTGTTTGGCGGGCAGAAGCGGCTTTTCAATCCCTATTTCACCGCAACTTAGTCGTTACTTGTGGACCAGTCTGGCGCAGAAGTGGCCGTCGTAGGAATCGGCGTTTACGGGGACGCTTTGGAAGAGGCCACGATCGTTCTGGCGTACGGATACGAGTTTCTTGGCCTGATCGAACTCGGGGAGTTGCAGAATCTGTGCTTTGGAAAGCGGCGCCACGCTAAAGCCGGCACCCTCGGGAGAAGCAAGGAACGCGTCCACCAACTGTGTGTTCTCCTCGTCGAAGACCGAGCACGTCGCATAAATGAGCTCGCCGCCGGCTGCCACGCGCGTGGCAGCCTCTTTGAGCATCGTCAGCTGAAGCTTGGGTAACTCGGCCGTCACATCATTCTCGGTTAGGCGCCACGGGATCTCAGGATGACGGCGCATGGTTCCGGTGCCTGAGCACGGCGCATCGATAAAGACCGTGTCGAACTTAACCGTCTCGCCAAGCATGGCATCAAACGATGTG